>DLGS01000348.1:14488-15430 GCA_002482815.1 Bacteroidetes bacterium UBA7688 | reverse complement strand
CCATCATACCATCATCCTCATGGTGAAGCAAATGGCAATGGTACATATAAGGCACCATCGGATCTGTGAATGTTTCAAATTTGGTCAGGAACTTTACGCTGTCTCCGGGCATAACCAAAACCACATCTTTCCAGCCTTTTTGTTTAGGTGGTATTGTCACACCACTTTGTTCTATGACATTGAATTGTATGTCATGTATGTGAAAAGGATGTGCAACAAGTGTTTTGTTCTTCAATGTCCAAATCTCAGTAGTATTCAGATACACTACCTCATTGATGCTGTCCATTTCAAAAGTCTTGTTATTCATCCCAAACGGACCTTCTGCACGATTGGGCACATCTCCTGGCAACAAGCGAATGGTATCCATCACAATTGTTCTTGTTTTGGTAGCAGTAGCTGGATTAAATGGCACAAAGGGTACTAAAGAAGTAGGGATACTGGTAACTGGTGAAGTGGTTGCCGCAACTATATTTATTTGCAACAGATTAAAATCGGCACCATTAAGAAAATTGTCAGCATATTCATGAACAGTATCAGCGCCGGAACCTAATGTATCTGCCCCGTAAATACCCGTTGGTATTTCAGAGGCAAAACTTTTCAGATAGATTGTATTGCCTGTCATGCCGGAAAAATTTACTAATAACTCTGCACGTTCACCTGGGGAAAGAATAAGTCTTGTTACGGCTATAGGTGTATCTAATAGCCCTCCATCTGTTCCAATCTGGTACATTGTTTGTCCGTTAGATAAACCAAAGTTGTAACTTCTTAAACTACTTCCGTTTAATAGCCGAAAGCGTATTACCTGGGCCGGGGCATTGAAATATGGGCGCAATGTGCCATTGACGAATAATGCAGTGTCCATATCAGTAGCAATAGCGATTTGCGTCAAAACGTCAAAGGCTTTGCTTTGCACAATAAGCGGGATATCATCAACACCATAGG
>DLGS01000348.1:11842-14470 GCA_002482815.1 Bacteroidetes bacterium UBA7688 | reverse complement strand
GGCATGAGGTATATTTAAAGCAAGTTCAGCGGGGTCATGAACGATAAACAAACCAGCCAATCCTTTGGACACCTGGGGATCAGTCTGTCCTGCGCCATGAGGATGATACCAAAAAGTACTTGCATTATTTCTTACCTTAAACGAAGGACTCCAGGTTGTGCTTGGATTAATTGTTTGATGAGGGCCACCATCATTTTTAGGGGATACATGCAATCCGTGCCAATGCATTGTTGTTTTTACAGGCAGATTGTTTATTACGTTTAAAGTAATGCTATCATCTTTATTGACTATTATGGTTGGTGACATCCATGCACCATTGATGCCAAAAGTTGGTGTAGTTGTTGCCGGGTAAAAACTCTTTGAACCAGCCTGTACATTAAGATTAAAAGTAGTGCCGGTAAGAGCAGGTGGTATATTTAAAACATTCTGCGCAGCACTATTTAAGGATAGTAAAGAGAGGAATACTCCAATTTTTAAAACATGAGCCATTTCTGTTAATTGTTTAAGATTTTCGTTATAAAATTCCGTGTCCCCGAAAGCCTAAGTATCAGCATTTTGGTGCAAAGCTCTTGCAACCGAATCTCAGCTTCATCACCAGAAATATTTTGATGGATCAGTAACTTCCCATTCAAATCAAATAACCACGCATTGGAGAATTGACTATTTAAATTCTTACAAATGATTTGCCCATTATGAGCATAGATAATCGGTTGTTTGGCTTTAGGTTCTGCGATTCCAGTAGATCCGCCAGCAGTAATAATCCAGGTAAGTGTATCTACTTGCATTGGAGTGCTGGTCGCCCAAACGGTGTATCGTATTATCCCAGTGCCTACTTCAAATTTTGGATCAAGATGCAAGCTCAGTAATCCATTATCACCAGGCACTATAGGAGCCATCATACCACTATCTTTAAGTGATGTATAGCAATTGCCATTGTCACAAATACTTGCTTCCCAGGTTACGGGTAGTACTACACTTTGCTTATGCCATTTAAAATATAAAGTATCCGATGTCGGATGCATCTGAATAATATTATAGACACCAATATCATCAAAAGCGGCACTGGAAATGATAGTGTCGTTTGGCGAATGATAATAGCTTTGAGCAAAGGAATTATTGACAGCCGCAAATAATACGACTGCCAATAATATTATATTTCTGTGGTAATTAATGTGCCACATTTAGCTTACGGTTTACTACTTTGCCACCTGCATTAATCCTAATAGTGTAAAGACCATTTGCTAAAGCATCCGTATTATAAGTCCGGTTTATGCTTCCTGTAGCATTTTTATCTTTACTGATTACTGCTATTTGCTTACCGGTAATATCTACTATATCAATAGCCAGGTCGCTGGATTCTTTAAGATCAACTGATACGGTTACTTTATTAGTCGTCGGATTTGGATAAACGCTTAGTTTACTAATATTGCCTGGCATTTCATTGATACCTGTAGGTGTACCCATTAATGCCATTATACTATCGCGCATAATTGTTGTGTCGCTTGTGCTAAAACTCAGGGTAGAAAACATTACCCTGTGGTTACTACCACCAACCAAGACTACAGTAGGCATGCCAAAGCCACCGTAATGTGCTACGGCTGTAGCACCGCTGTCCATAGGGGCATATAGTGGTAAAGAATTAGATGTTACCCATGTCTGAGAATAGGAGCAAGCTGTAGTATTATTAAATGGGAACGCATAGGCTTTCACCATTCCAGGGTGCGAAGCATTTATATTGTTGGCCATTGCCTGAATTTTTTGTGCTGGCGGGGGACAACTTCCACAGCTTGGCATGTAATAAAAAAGGATTACCGCCTTTCCCGCATCAAGATCAGAAAACAAGTTGGCCGGGCTACCGTTGCAGTCGGTAGTATTGAAATCCATAGCGATTGTTTGTGCGTTGGATGAGATTGCAGATAATCCAAGTAGTGTTACTGCTGCTATTTTAATAAGTGTTGACATTTTTATTAAATTTAAATTGTTAGAAAATTGTTTTATTGAAATCGTTACTTGATTATGATTTTGTGGGTGGAATGCTCTGCACCATTCGACAGTGTTAATAAGTATGTTCCAGCTACAAGTGTCGGAATATCTATAGAAATGCGATTATTCCCCTGTACAGCCCGCACGGTTTGGTTACTTACTGTTTTTCCTAACAGATCCAGAATTTGAATCGTATAGTTTCCCCCTTCCTTAATACTGTACGAGATATTAAGTTTGTCTTTAGTTGGGTTAGGATATAACGTTACATTACTGATGATACTTTCTGTTGAAGAAATGGCTGTCGGACCTGAACCAGCAAAAGCAAGATTATCTACAAACAGATAACTGCCATCCGCTGGTGTCATTCCGCTCGATGACATAACGATCACGGCAGAATCCGGGGCAAAACCTTTTTTGTAAGTGAGCGGGATAGAAAATGTAGCCCAGCTCATTGCCATACCGGATAATGATCTAAGTGCATTCGCAACGGTATCACGCATCATAGTAGTACTATTCCATTTCGTTAGATAAACAGCAATTAACCCCTGATCACTGCCTGACATAGCCATGTATTGCCATGATCCCGTAAGATTTGCCGGGCGTGTTGCATAGGCAAATCCACCTGTTACATTCATTGTACTCATA
>DLGS01000348.1:0-11776 GCA_002482815.1 Bacteroidetes bacterium UBA7688 | reverse complement strand
CATTGTACTCATATTAATAGTACCCGTGGCAGCAATGCCTGGCATTACACCCATGCCGGTAACTGTTTTCGACGTTAGTTTTAAATAAGATGTTCCGGGGCTGCCAGGCGTACCTTTCTCGGCTGTATAAACAGACATGGAAGTAGTCATTGCGTTCAGCGTTCCCCAACTGTCTGGATTGGAATACCCACCTGTTGTAGACCAGCTTTCGAAGCCAGCATTAGGAATTTGTGCTGACACAGCAACAGCAGATATCAAAAAAGAGGAAAGTAAAAGTGTCTTTTTCATTTGTTTTATAAGATTGTATCAGTACTGATTTTTCAAACAGAATACTAATGATGTTACAAGAATTGTGTTAAAGAAAAGAGGCAGGAAACGGAACAAAACGGATCATGATATTTGATTCCGATTTTGTGTAATCAATACGATGAGCATCCAAAAGGCATGAAACTTCATTTTTACAAAAACCTCTTCGTGTAAAGTTTGTGATTATTACTTAAAGTTTAGGAATGCCGAAAACTACAGGCATCTATTACCTGTAGATAAAAAGGGGGAACTTTAAATCAAATTAAAAACTGCTGATGCAGAATGTGTAAGGGAACCGTTCGGATTAACGGCGGGGAATGGGCAAGAGGTATGGCGTAGGAAACATAAACCAGTTGTGCCTCTTGGGAAACAAACTGGATTTGTGCAGGAATAACAGCATCTGCAAATAAGTGTGTGGCAAAAACTATTTGCTTACCAAAGGATTTTCCATCATCAATAGTGACTTTGCAATGCTTGGTTTTGCAACAACCTTTTTTTTCCTGACTGCCGCCGCAACAGCACTTACTTTTTTTCTTCTCGCCATTAAAAGCAAAATATTGTAAGATTTTGCCGCAAAAATGATACGAGATAGTTGCACCGCTAACATTAGCGGCAAAGAGTACAATTAATATGACAGCAACAAATCTCTTCACGATAAAATTGAAGTAAAGTATTTGCAAGATATAATTTTATTTGATCTGATAGCGTTTTTTTGATCTATTTATTTTCCTAAAACAACCTGAACTTAATTATTACTTATAACACAATCGGCGAAATAGGTCTTTCCTATATGGGCGGGGTATATAATAAATTCCAGGATGATGGACTGGTACTGGACGCAAGGAGAAGAGTAGATATCGTAGCTATTGATGTGAATTCAACATTGCCAGGTATTAAAACAGTATTGACCGGTGAATGGGCTTGGGTAATGGTTGATGTTCCTGCTACTATTCCCAGCAATTTGGGAATCGGCAGCAAGGTGGCTTTTTAGACATTGTGCAACCAATACTGCGGACCAACGTCTTCGGTTTTGAAAAGTCTGTGATTAATCTTGCCTGTCGACTGGAATATGTGGACTGGAATCAGGATAAATTCAAAGAAACGAATAATAACATTGCCGATGATTTTATATCCATTGTGCCAGCCCTAAGTTGGCGACCATCATCCCAAACAGTTGTTCGATTGAATTACCGGTATAATTGGACAAGAGACTTATTAGGTAATCCACCCAGTAAAACGGGTGGTTTCCAATTCGGTATTTCCAGCTATTTTTAGTGCGGTTATTCCAAAAAAAAACGGTGACACTTAGAAAGTGCCACCATTTTTTATTTGATGCTATACCTAACACCAAGATATAGTTCTCTTCCCCTTGTCGGTCCCCATACGGAAGACAGATCAAAGTATTTACCAAAAGGGTTATCCGATCCTATTATAGGGTTGGACTGCCTGTAGTTGGTAAGGTTCTCACATCCGGCATATATTTCCAGCGTTTTCCAACGGAAGGTAGCCTGTATGTTTAATGTTGCGTATGGTGTTGAATATAATGGCCTGCGATACTCTATAGGATTGCTACGAGTATCAGGCAACCTCATCTGGTCAAACCAATGGGCATTTATATCACCTTGCCAGCGATTATTCTTTGTGCGGTAGGATAGTGCAGCCATTACTCGATTTTTGGGATTAAAAGGCAGATTCACTTTCGTTCCATTTTCCTGCCTGTACACATCCAGATAATTGTAGGCGGTGCGAAACTCAAACTGCTTGAAGAAAATAAATGACGCTTCAAGTTGTAGCCCGTTTGATCGGGAAGTCCCTTCAAAATTCTTGATGATAGCTTTTGTGGGGTCTGAATCATAATCAGGGAAGAATTGATTGCTGAAATGAGTACTATAAAAATCGCCACTAAGCGTACCACTCGTTTTGCCGATGTCAAAACGGTACGTATGGCTAACGCCCCAATTAAATGCAGCCTCCGGTTTCAGAGTCTCAGTAAAGACAATATCCCTTGAACTCACCAGCAAATTGACCTGCTCGCTAAACAAATTGACTTGTCGCCAGCCAGTACCTGCTGATGCACGAAATGTATTTTTACTATTAACAGCATATTTAGCCATTGCTCTGGGTGTAAAATACCATCCCCACTTTTGGTGATGATCTATCCTTGCACCGGTAATCAACACTAATTTATCATCTTTCCAGTGAAACGTATTTTCTGCAAAGAAGCCGGGCACCCGTAAGTCTGTTTGATAATTACCAGCATAACCGCGTTTTAATGTAGTGTCGGTAAACCGAATATTTTCATTCAGTTCCTGATAGCGATAACTAATACCATATTTCAATTGGTGCTTTACCCGCCATAGCCATTCATGCTGAAAATTGAAATACCCTGTTTTTTGGGTGGCTTCGTAGCGGGTAGTACCGAACCAGGATTGCTGATCATGGTAAAATCCCGATAAAGCCAGTACTAAAGCATGGTCATCTGAAAGCCGATAGGTAGATTTGATATAGGCTTCAGGTTGTGTATAACGTATCGTTTGTCCATACACCTTGTTGCTACCTTCATATTCAGCAGCATCGTAACCTGTTTGGCCGCCAATTCTTTGCTCATTCACGATACGAAGCCCGATCTGTGTGCTGAATCCTTTTTTCTTATCATTGCCGTACTTCCATTTGCTGTAAGCCATGTAGCGGGTAAGTAATGGAAGGTCAAGAAATCCATCCTTATTACCATCTACTTTTCCTGCTGGTTGTACCGTATGTAAAGCCAGCATGGTGTGCCATTTCTTTTTTTTGCCAATGGCTGTAGAAACGTTCACATTGATATGTTTTTCTCCAAAACTATTGATATACCCATTCAGGTGTAGTCTGTCGGTTTTGTCTGGCTGACGGCTTTCAAGATTAATTTGCCCACTAATACTTTCGTAACCCTGTAATACCGAAGTAGTGCCTTTGGATACATAAATGTTATCCACTACGGTACCGGGAAACGTGCTTATTCCATAAGTATAGCTTAACCCTTGTATCATTGGAAGCCCGTCAAATAATACCTGATTATAAACTCCTGACAAGCCTAAGATTCTCAATTCCTGTGCATTAGTTACCACATTAGTGGTTTGTGGCTGAACGGATGCCTGAGTGCCAAAACATCCGGCAAGATCACAGCAAGCAGCTTTTGAAAGCTCTTTCTGATTAATCACTTCGGTTTTGGCGACACTTAGACTTGAGATATAAGCCGCTGTTCTATCGGTAACCGTAACTCCCTTCAGTTCCTGTGCGTTTTGGCGCAATACAACGCTTACGTAGGTTTTATCTCCCACAATTATTGTGTCCGTAATAAATCCCAGGTCGGAAGCCACAATACGCAGATCTGTAATGCCCTCTAATGATAACTCAAAAACACCATTTTCATTTGCCGTAGCTACTTTTTCTGTGCCAATCCAACGAGCTACACTGCCTGGCAATATTTCTTTGACATTACCTTCAATGCCAAAGATTTTGCCTTTCAATGTCTGTGCATGTATCGGTAAGGATAAAAATAGCAGCAACATTGTAGCTATCGCTATTCTCATGATTTCTTCTTTTTACGTGACCCATCTCTTTTTACCTTGTAAGGTGTTTCACTTTTGTCATCACAACCAGGCGTTGATTCAATAGCCTTTTCTATTTGTTCCTGATTGATCGCAGAGGTATGATAATTAATCGTAAATACGGATGCGTCACCAGCAATCTCAGTAAAGGAAACATCCTCTATGCCATCCTGATTAAGCAACCGTTTTTTGATCGTGGGCATATCATTATTACAATGCAGATTGGCCACTTTGATTACTGCTTTCTTTACGCTGTCTGTATTTGCCTGCGCGAAAGCAGGGCAAGAAATAAATAGGATAGCAACAACTGCTACTATAGAAGAAAATATCTTTTTCATTATTAGAAATTTAGAGTTTAATCAATTTTTTCGCCTTTGGCGGTCTTTTGAACAATATCGAAGATGATGGTTTCATCGCCTGGGGTATAACCACCCTTTTGCCAAACTACTTCGCCTTTGCCATTCAGGATGAAAGCATACGGGCAATAGCTTACATTCATAGCTCTCTTGAAAGCCTGATTTGGGTCAAGATATACCTCAAAATCCCATCCCTTGCTTCGTACCAGAGGATTAACCCTTGGCGAGCTTCGGCTATCATCTACTGATATAGCTACAATTTTTACTCCTGTTTCCTTTTTCCAATCGCTATACTGACGGGATATGGCATTAAACTCTGCTATACAGGGTTGGCAGGTTACTTCCCAGGCAAAAACAATCATAGGTTTGCCATCGTTATTAATAGTGGATACATCTATCGTTTTCCCGTTGAGCATTTTTACTTCAACAGAAGGAAGCTGGCGTTGTGTCTGTGCATTAGAAGCAAGACCACACAGCAGCATAACAATAGACGTACCGCACCTGATAAAGTGCGTAGTCATAATTAAAAGAGATAAGAATGAGAAAATATAATACTGTGCAACTATATCCGGTGCCGAATGTAGCAGGATTGAATGCACCAAAGTTTAAGCATGTACTAACTTGCTCTGGGTGGCTGCCAGAAGCCGGATACAGGCTCATCTAAGAAGTGCATAGAAAGGATGCCCCACTGTGTATCAGGAATAATAAAGTGAAGTAAGGGACGAAAAGAAGCATTGTGTGGTGTAATCACACAAAAGGCACAACAGGCACATATCTGAAAAGGATTACAGCCACTGGTACAATCTTTCTCTTTATTATTGGTTCCACCTTCATTTTGTTCTGCATTGTTATCACATTGCTCCCGGGAATCACAACAGGTTTCAATAGGTGAAATGGAGGCACATACGGGTTGTGCTGACAGTATCAGTACAATTATAGCCAATATAGAACAAAGCCACTTCAAGAACGCAAATATAATATTTTTAGGCTTTTGAAAGACGTATTATTGATTTGGCAGATGATGAAGGCAATAGTGGCGTGCCAGTAAGAAAATGGCAACAGTACATAGAATGGATATTACAGCGCCAAAAATGATTTTTACAGCCTTGAATTGTTTCCTGGGCGTATTGTATCTCACAATGTTATTATGCGAAATATTTCGTTTGTAGTCTGGTACTACCTTGAATGATTTCCCCTTCTTTTTCATTTTTAAACTAAGTAAACACAGAAGAATTGAAAATTTTGAGCAAGAAGTTCAATAAATAAAGGGAATGGAATTGGTAGAATGCCCACCAATTCCATCGCATTAAAACTTCATTTTTTGTATTCGCATCGCATTAAGTATTGCAAGTAAAGCTACACCCACATCAGCAAAAACGGCCTCCCACATGGTAGCCAATCCTCCCGCACCTAAAATCAATACTATTCCTTTAACTATAAAAGCAAAAATGATGTTTTGCCATACCACATGGCTTGTCGCTTTTCCAATGAGAATAGCTTTCGCAATCCTGGATGGTTGGTCTGTCTGAATAATTACATCTGCTGTTTCGATGGCGGCATCACTTCCTAAGCCACCCATCGCCATTCCGACATCGCTTAACGCTAAAACCGGCGCATCATTAATTCCGTCACCGACAAAGGCAATTACTTTCGATTTATCAGCCTTTACTTCTTCTACCTTTTTCACTTTCCCTTCCGGCAGTAGATCGCCAAATGCTTTATCAATACCTAATTCTTTGGCTACCCGGTCAACTACAGATTGTTTGTCCCCGGAAAGCATGATTGTTTCGATACCGCGTTCATGCAATGCTTTAATAGCATCTTTACTATCTTCTTTTATTTCATCTGCTATTGTTACATAGCCCACCAGTTTTTTATCTACTGCCACAAGTACAATAGTATCTTCTATGTTTTTTATAGACTCAACCACTTTAATACTCATTTTCTCCATGAGTTTCAGATTGCCTGCAAATATTTCCTTCCCATCAATATTCCCTTTTATACCATGTCCGCTGATCTCTTCCAGCCCATCTACTTTAATACTTTTTGCTTTGTCTCCAACATGGGCTACCACTGCCTGCGCCACAGGATGGGTTGAGGCAGCTTCCAGTGCCGCCACCATTGGCAGCCATACAGATTCTTCCAGGTCGTAACTTTTTACTTCCTGCACTTTAAATACACCCTTCGTCAATGTGCCGGTTTTGTCCATTATTACAGTATTGACTTTGGTCATAAGGTCTAAAAAGTTGGATCCTTTGAATAGAATACCGCTTCTTGATGCGGCACCAATTCCACCGAAGTAGCCTAACGGAATGGATATGACCAATGCGCAAGGACAGGAAATAACAAGAAATATGAGTGCACGATAAAGCCACTGATTAAAAACGTAATCCTGCACGAAGAAATAAGGCAATGCAGTTATCGCAATAGCAAGAAATACAACAATCGGGGTGTAGATACGGGAAAACTTACGGATGAATTGTTCTGTCTTTGCTTTGCGTGTAGTAGCCTCCTGAACCATTGAAAGAATACGCGCCAAAGAACTGTCATTGTACAGCTTCGTCACTTTTAATTCTATCACTTTATCCTGGTTAATCATGCCAGCTAAAACCACTTCGCCCTTTTTTATTGACGAAGGTTTACTTTCACCAGTAAGTGCTGCAGTATTGAATGCACTCCCTTCACTAAGCATTTCCCCATCTAATGGGACTTTATCACCAGCTTTAATCTGGATAATATCGTCTATGGCGACATCTTTAGGTGCTACTTCCTCGAAACTATTATTGCGTTTTACAAAGGCAGATGATGGCCGGATGTCAAGCAATGCTTTGATACTGCGTTTTGCCCGGCTCACTGCTGCGTCCTGAAATAATTCACCAATGGTATAAAATACCATTACGGCAACTCCTTCCGGATATTCGCCAATAAAAAATGCTCCAATCGTTGCAATTGTCATTAATACAAATTCGGTGAACACATCGCCTTTCAAAAGTAGGCGAATGCCCTGCATGGCCACGGGCAAACCTACCGGGATATAGGCGATTCCATACCAAACCAGCCTGACCCATCCTGTGAAAAAAGCAGGCTTGATATAGAAGTCAGCAGCAATACCCAATAAAAGCATGGTGAGGCTGATAACTACTGGTGCATACTTTCGCAGTTTGCTTTCATTTTCTTCTGTTCCACCATGATTGTGTCCGTCGTCTTCATCATGCTCCTGTTTATCATTAGTATCTTCGTCATGCTGATGCTCTTTATGGCCATTGTGATCGTGCTTTGATTGAGATGCGTTTTGAGTAGTTGTAACCTTGAGGCGATTAGTAGTAATGACTTTAGTTATAGCCTCCTCATTAGTTTGTTCAGTATCGAACTCAATTCGCATATTGCCTGAAGCTGATACCGACACGTTCAAAACACCCTTTAATGACTGTATGTCCTTTTCTAATACAGCGGCCTGATTCATTTCTCTTATTCCATCAACTTCAATCAGCAGATGTCCATACTGACTGGAGATTGCTGCCCCTTCTTTTTTTGCAATTTCTTCAACCTGACGCACCGATATATTGTCAGGATTGAAGTGAAAACATAACTGAGCATTCTGAGTGTCCTTTCCGGCCACCAGGTGGACTTCATCAATACCTTTATGTTCGTTAAGAACTGCGATGATACGTGCTACACAAGCATCCTGTTCATCGGGAATCTCAGGTAATAAAACTGTTAAGTTTATTTTGATCTTTTGCATGATTAGATTTTTATAGTTAGACTAACAACATTTTTTTCCCATTTGTATCGGAGGGCATTTATTGCTGCCATAGCTGCAATACACGCAGCAATCACCGAGTATAGGTTTAAGCCTTGTTTTACATTGCTCGCATTCGTAGAAGTAAACGCAACTATCAGTAGGCATTATTTCTTCTTTCTGATGTCCGCAAACCGGACATGTCAAAGTGGAATTCAATTGTACTTCTTTGTCTTTATCAATACCTTTTTCACTGCAACAATAAAGGCTATTACGGTAATAATTTACTACAGTAGCAATCAATAATCCCACCATACCTGCATAAAGGAAATAGATCCAGTGATCACTGCTATTAATGTGGTACCCATAAACGATAAGTCCAGCAGATGGCAGGGCTATTAATATTGGATATAAGCAATGATGCTTACGGTAAGAAATATAAAAGCCAATCAGGGACACAATTACCATTCCTTGAAAGAGCCACATTGTCCATCCACCAAAAACCTCAAAACTGCCCAACCCAATTGCGGAGCCGATAAATGCAAACAATGGGAAACAACAAGGTGATAATAATGCTGTTAGCAATATTCCGCCTACGCCGATTTTATCTATATTTGATTTTACTTTCATTTAAATATATGTTTTGAACCATGATCTTAAATAATTGCTAATTGATAGCAATTTTCAGGTGCGTTTTCAACTTTCATCTTTTTTAAAATCCTGTTTATTATTATTTATAAACAAATTCTTAGAGAAATTAATGTTCATGTTCGCCGGTATTTGTCATTTTAGCCATGACGAAAAAGGCACCTTTAACTATGAGCTTTGCATTGCCCGGCAATTCACTTACTGGTTGAATTTCGGTAAAGCCAAGATCCGTAGCCCCTCTCACAATTTGAACTCTTTCAAAATTTATGGTAGCAGTCTGTTTCCCTTCTTTATGTCCTTCCTCCTTGTGTCCCTCTTCTTCAGTTGCATGTTCGTGCGATTCTGCCTTTTTATCAGTCTGAATAAAGATGTAATCCTTCCCGCCATTTGAAACAATTGCCTCTGTAGGTATCGCTATAGCTTTACGGCTGCCAATACTGATAATTGCGGTAACACTCATACCTTCAATCAAGCCGTTTTTTTCACCTTGTACTTCCGCGTGTACAGGTACTGATTTAGAGGCATCGGTAAAAGCTGTACCAATAGAGAAAATCCTTGCATCATATTCTTTACCCGGATTGTTTGTCAAAGTAAAGTGGATGGTTTGCCCATCCTTTATACTCGGCAGGTCTTTTTCATAAACAAACAGGTCAAGATGTAGTTGAGAATTGTTTACAATTTCTGCTACAGGTGTGGCAGCATCCACTTTTGATCCAATCTGAGCGTGGATATCACTGATAGTACCGCTGATGGGTGCAGTAATGGTCAATGTGGATGAAATGTTACCACTGGTCACCGAAGAGGGTGAAATGCCGAGTGTGCTTAATTGCTTTTTCAATGCTGACTGCTGTGCCTGGAGGCTGCTCAATTCTGCCTGTGCTTTTTGAAGGTTTTTTAGCGGAGCCGCATTACCCGCTACCAATTCTTTCTGCCGGTTGTATTCTAATTGTGCAAGCTTTAATTGTGCATTTACAGAGATCAGGTTTTGTTGAACACCTGACAATTCAGTATTGGCAATAGTTGCAATGGCCTGGCCTTTTCTGACGCTGCTACCCGGATGTACTAAGATTTGCTGCAGCACACCTTCATATAGCGAAGTAACAGAGGCCTTATTTTGTGCCGGAACTTCCAGCTTGCCATTTACTTTAATGGATGAACCCAGGTTCTTTTGTTCTAATGTCCCAAGTTCAATGCCCACGGTTTTAATTTGATCCTGGGTAAGCGTAACAATACCGGATTCTTCTTCATGATGTTCTTCAGCAGCCTGCTCTTTGGCTGCTTCGGTATTACTTCCGCCGCCGCAGGAATAGAGCAATATCAGGCTGGCTGAAAGAAGGATTATTTTCAATGATTTCATATTGCTGAATTTTATTTTGAAGCCCTTGTTATGGTTTGTTGTAGTATGCATAAGCAATGGCCGATTGATTATATTGATTAAGGATATCGAGATAATTTTTCCGAATGTCTATTGCCTGGGTCATGAATTGTGATAACTCAGCAAAACTGATTTCACCGGAACGATAAGACAGTTGAGCCGCGTTCAGAATGGCCGCTGCCTGGGCTAACCCCTGGGTTTCATAATACTCCAGTAACTCTTTATCCTTATCCAGATTTTGCAACGTTTGCTGTACAGCAGCATTCAGGTTCTTTTGGTCGGAGTTCAATATTGTCTGTTGATAATCGCGCTCCAAATTGGCAGCACGTATCTTTGCCTTATGGCTGCCCATGCTCAGTAAGGGAATACCTACAGATACCGAAAAGCCTGTATAGGGGTCAGGTAAGCCATAAAGCCGTTGAGAAAAGAACCGACCGGATAGGTCAGGTAGTACGCCTCTTCGGGCAACTTTCAACTCTGCGTTTGCTACTGCAATCGCCTGCTGTTGCATCATTAGCGTAGGATGGTCTGTTACAACCTCATTATTGATTAGGGGTTCGATCCTTGCAAGTGGCTTGCTTTCCGGCAAAAAGCTGCTATCGGTATTCAAGATAGTTTTGAGTATTGTCTGTTGTACCACTACATCTTTTTCAAGCATTCTCAGTTGTACTTTAATTTCGGCGCTTCTCGCTTTAGCTGCTATACTATCCAGACCTGCACTTTCCCCTGTTTTTACCCGCAATACAGCAGCGTCTGACAGCGATGAGTAAACACTATCTAATTGTTCCCATAGCTGCTTTTTGCTTTGGTAGTACCACATAGTGTAGTAAGTCGTTTGCAGGTTACGTCTTATCTCCAATGCTTTGGCCTGTTTCGCATATTCTGTTGCTTTAGCTTGCTGATTCAGCGCATCTTTTCTGGCCGTGTAAATGCCAGGCCATTCCACGCTCTGGGATAATCCTATTTTCAGGATACCCTTATTGTCGGTTGGACGCATATCCTCGTTTTCAAAGAATACGCCTGTTTTCGCTAACGATATAGAAGTTCCGGTCAGTGCGCGGGAACGTTGTATCGCTATGTCACTACTGCGTAATTGCAAATTGCTTACAAGCGCCTTTTCATAGGCATCTTCAAAAGTAATCCGGGTTGATTTGTTACTTCCATCTTGCGCAAAAGCAGGAATAGAAAGCAAACACAGAACCAACGAAGCAATAACCTTACCATTGATGGAATTGTTATTTTTTTTCTTCGCGTTAAACAACATATACAGCAACGGCAGGACAAGAAGGGTAAGGATCGTGGCTGTTAATAAACCACCGATTACTACAGTAGCCAGCGGCTTTTGTACCTCAGCTCCTGCTCCCGATGACATTGCCATTGGCAAAAAGCCCAATGAGGCTACGGTTGCAGTCATTAATACCGGGCGCAACCTGATTTTAGTTCCCTCGATTACACGGGCTTTTATATCGTCCATGCCTTCTTTGGCAAGTTGATTGAATGTGCCTATCAGTACAATACCATTTAGCACCGCAACCCCAAAGAGGGCGATAAATCCAACGCCTGCTGAGATACTAAAGGGCATCCCACGTAACAGCAAGGCAAATATTCCGCCAATCGCCGACATCGGAATGGCCGAAAAGATCAGCGCACTTTCTTTCATGGAGTTAAAAGAGAAAAATAACAACAGGAAAATCAGCAACAACGCCACCGGCACTGCGACCGACAATCGCGCTTTGGCTGCTTGCAGGTTTTCAAACTGCCCGCC
>DLGS01000147.1:4484-4860 GCA_002482815.1 Bacteroidetes bacterium UBA7688 | reverse complement strand
CGTTCGTGAAAAAAAACGACCGTTAGTGAAATAACTCTTGCTTTGTAAAGACAGGTATTATATATTTATTAAAAATTCGCTTTTATGAAAAACGCCCTACTTTTTGTTGTTTTTTTATTATCCATGAATAATGCTGATGGTCAATGCTGGAGGGAATTCAGTGTTGGAAATAGTCACACCTTAGCAATTAAATATGATGGAACATTGTGGGCGTGGGGAGGAAATAGCTATGGGCAATTGGGTGATGGAACAATTGGAAGAAGACTAAGTCCTACGCAAATAGGCAAGGATAGTGATTGGAAATTTATTAGCGCCGGTGAAAATCATTCCCTGGCAATCAAAAGTGATGGTACTTTATGGGCTTGGGGTTATAATG
>DLGS01000147.1:3980-4412 GCA_002482815.1 Bacteroidetes bacterium UBA7688 | reverse complement strand
TTAGGAGATAGCTCAACTAGTAGTAAAGTAATACCTACACAAATAGGAACAGATACTAATTGGAAATTTGTTTCTGGTGGAGATTATCACACCTTAGCAATAAAAACAGATGGATCGATTTGGGGATGGGGAGAAAATTACTATGGTCAATTAGGTGATACAAGTAAAGCAACTAAAGTAGTTCCAACTAAAATTGGTATTGCAGCAACCGATTGGGATATAATAGAAGCAGGAGAAAGACGTACAATGGCATTAAAAACAAATGGCACACTTTGGGGCTGGGGAAGAAATAGCGGACTTCTTGGAGACAGCACTGGACTTACTCGATATTCACCAAAACAAATCGGTAACGATACTTTATGGGCAAGTGTTAAGTGCGGCTATAATCACTCATTCGGACTTAAAAAAAATGGAACATTATGGGGTTGGGGT
>DLGS01000147.1:0-3902 GCA_002482815.1 Bacteroidetes bacterium UBA7688 | reverse complement strand
TTAGGTGAGCCAAGTATGACATCAGCATTATATCCAATTCAAATCGGTAAAGATTCAAATTGGAAATCTATTGCAACAGGCACCTATTATTCATTTGGGACTAGAACCGATGGTACTTTATGGGGATGGGGCAGTAATTCGTGGGGGCAACTTGGAGATGGTACAATCACTGATAGGGTAATACCTACAAAAATTGGTATAGATACAAATTGGACTAAAGGTTTTGGAAGTAAAAGCTCTTCCTCTTTTTGTTTTAAAAAAGATTCTACGCTATGGGCGTGTGGAGGTAACGGTGGACAACTAGGAGATGGTACTACTGAAAGTAGATTATCCTATGTTAGTATTAAATGTGATTTGACATCTGAAATCAAAAGTGTTTTAATTAGTCTTAAATCTATTTCGCTCTACCCCAATCCTTTTACCCGCACAGCCACTTTAGTATTCGAAAACCCTCAAAATTTAAGCCATCAATTGAGCGTTTTTAATACAATGGGGCAATTGGTGATGAGCATCGAAAATATCATTGGTGACAAAGTTTTAATAGACAGAAAAGAATTGCAAAACGGATTTTATTTCTACCAGCTGCGCAACGAAGAAGGAGTTGCCGGTTCCGGTAAAATAGTGATTGAGTAAGTTGAATTCTCATTTTAAAACCCACCCATTGGCTGCGGCTGATGGGTGTTTTTTTTTGAAGGCTAATTTTCACACAATACAATTTTGGATTGCGCCGGACTTGCTTACATTTGATTATATCAATCATTATGGAAAAAATCGTACACGCTCTAATAGAACATAATTTAAAGCCTTCCGAAATTTTAAATTTTCCTGTTATCCTTAGCAAGCACCCATCTACCTCTTTTGCAGGAGATTGGGAATGGACCAGCCATGATATGGATGCCACATTTTTAGAGGAATTATGGAATAAAAAGGATATCGATTTTATCAATAATTCTGCCAGCATTGAGGATCTTGCCTTACTACAAAAAGATAAAATCACTATTGATTTTATGACGCCACATCTCATCACTTTCGACATGCTCCTGCCCTGGGATTTATATAACAGCAACGAATCATTACGTGCAACGTTTAATGGTCTGGTAAGGATAATTTGCGAGCTGACAAAAGCCACAGACGTGGCCATTATTCCAGACCTTTCAAGTCTCCCTTTTTATGATGAAAATACGGACCTGACCGTGAATGCTTTGCGTAGCAAATCAAAACACAATGAGGATGTTTTTAAAGAGCTACCCTAACAACCAACCAAGCAATTTTTAGGTCATTGTTGTAAAACCCAACTTTTCTTTATTTATATCGTCTGTTTAAACAAGCTTCATTTTAAAACATGATTTAAAGCATGAATCAAAATCTACGGAGTTTCATTAATACAGCAATAATTCCATTAAAAACTTTACCCAAAACGCTAACCGGGTCAAGTGTTTAGCGTTGTCGCTTTAAGCCGGACAAAGGATAATATGTTTTATATGTAGTAAATTTGATTAACCATTAAAGATCTATATGCTCAAAAAGATATTCCTGTTAGTTGGTTTAATGAGTTGTCGCCAAGGCTTGGCACAAGTGAGCGAAATAGTACAAAGAGATATCTTCTCTATTTACTTTACTGTTGGCACTTATTCGTTAAGTAATGCGGCAGAAAAAACGCTGGATTCCGCTTTTTCGGATTATCAAGGTAAGGAAAAAATTGCGTTGTATGGCTATGCGGATCAGCGGGGTGAAAATGAAGAGAATTTTAGTTTGTCCACCAAAAGGGCATTGAAGATAAAAGCGTTTCTTACCAGTAAAGGGGTACCGGACTCCAATCTGCATACTGAAGGAAAAGGAATTCTGAGATCTGATACAAGCAGTATAGCGTTGAGCAAATCGAGGAGGGTGGATATTATTATACGAAGGCTCTCACCTTGCTTAGGTGTGGAAAATATCAGACAATTTACTCCGTTTTATTTTCATTTCAATCGTGGTAAACTGGAGGATAGTTCGCTTACAGAATGGAACAATCTAATAACTTATCTCAAAAGTAATCCCTGTTTAAAAGCCAAAATTTACACTTACAAAATTTGCGATATTTGCAAAAATGAAGAAAACCTTAAACTGGCTACTGAGCACACGATTGAGTCAACTCAAATAAATGCAATACGGGTTTATCAATTACTTCAATCACTTAAATCTAAAGGAATTGATATCAGTCAATTCTCTGAACGGCCTATGAATATTGGTTGTAAAAAAAATATAGCCAAATCAGTCCGGAGTCTGAATAATAAGGAAGAAAGCATACTGATTCTTCAACGAAGGGTGGACATTATACTCCACAAAAAGTAACTATAGAGAACTTATCAAGCAATGGCCCGAAGCACCACCATTACTTGATACAAACCTATCTCTATTAAGGTGTACAAGTTTGTTTGTGCTGTATTCCAATTTTAATATTTTTGCAGTACAAATCCTTTAAAATGAAAACCAGGAAACTAACCCTCATCGTACTGATCATACTCAATTCTGTTGTGCTGCTCGGGCAACTCTGGCCGGCAGGAGCACCGCCCTTTTCACGTACTGTCAATATCATTTTCCTTATTTGCAGCCTCGTTTATTTTACTTACAACATTGCAAAAGGGAAATAAACAGTAATCAACACAAATTATTTGAGTCGTATGATGTAAGTCATAGTCTGCGCTCCAACTTACATTTACCTTTGCCATATGGCAATTGTAATTATGAGCATTGTTATGCTCCACCTTGTGTTAGGCTTTGGATGGCTGGTGTATAAACTTGAATTTCAGAAAAAGAAAAAAGGGAATGACTAGTCAGGAAACACTATTCGAATATGTAATACAATCCTGTGAAAGCAATGATGATGGCAACTGAAGTAAGGCCATATAATATCAGGTTGAATAATTCCGGAAATGGATTAAATATCGTGAGCAGACAACTCATCAATCCGAGAAAGGCTCCTGCAGCCAACAACAGCATACCAATCTGCTGTCGTTTACCGTTGCGCAACTTTTTAAATTCTCTCAATAATAAATCGACAGAAACTTCATCGTGACCCTGCTCTTTCAATTGTTGCGTCAAATGGTCTGTTTCCCAATTGTGCTTCAGTGCCTGCACCAACATTGAGTTATGAACGTCTGCCATATTGAATAATTTTTGATTGACCTTATAATAAATTTCATCAATTTATTGACAACAAGATATTAATAATCTCCTGATTTCAAAACATTCAAAACAAAAAAATCAACAATTACTTCTTTTCAAACTTCCCCCACTTTTCAAACAGGAGTTTGTATTTATTGATAATCTGGTTGGCCAATTCGTCCGGGCAATACGATTTGGTGTAATATGTCAGGCCAATACGTGGCAATGATTCATAGTGGCGAATTTGGAAGCAATCGCTCAGGCTATTATATTTTCTGTTGCCGGCAAATAATGCCAGGGTTTCAATATTTTTTTGTTCAAAATAATCCAGAAATTCCTGTTCATTCTGCAGATCTTCCTGTAAATCTTCCGGGGTAAAAGCCATAAATAATTCAGTCCTGGTTTAGGATTTGCGAAGATACTTTTAAATAGAAATGAAAATTACATTTAGACTATGAATGAACTTACTTCTGCAATTTGTTCATATAATAAACAATGCCTTCGTTTTCAATAATTAATTCGTTGGCAACACAGTTGATAACTTTAAACGCACGGTCATCTTTACCTGATGTATATAAAATGCCGTTTTCGTAATTCTGCACCACCCAGGATGGCTGGCCGTCAAGGTCGTCAAAACCATATATTTTAGCAGTAATTGTCTCTGGTGTTTCTTCAATTTCTACCAACCTCACCAATCTGTATTTCAACTCGGGCTGCATGGGTTTGGCACTGGTGCGTTTGTAGCATTTCCATAT
>DLGS01000128.1:13362-18445 GCA_002482815.1 Bacteroidetes bacterium UBA7688 | reverse complement strand
GATATTGTATTGGTAACTCCGGTAAGCACCAGCACTACAATGCCATCCTGGGCTTTGATATGGACAAGTCCCAATTGGGTTTTGTGGAATGCTTCAGATGATGCACTCCCTTCCAACTTCCCTGCTGGTGCTTCGTTTAACGTTCTTGTCATCAAACAATAATTTCTCCCAGAAAAATTAGTCGAAAATGAAAAGAATATTCTTCTATGCAATAGCAATGTTGAATGCATTTTTTGCACAGGCACAAAGCAAGGGTAGGGACATAATAGCAGCCAGTGGAGGGTTTGTAACGACACCAACAGCAATTGTAAGCTATACCCTGGGCGAAACAGCAATTGATTATTTATCGGCCTCAGGCGCCATAGCCAGCCAAGGTTTTCAGCAGACAAGCAATACAGGCTCTTCTATTTATGGTGTTAAAAGTTTGGATGCTGCGGTAAGCACTTACCCCAATCCATTTGTTCATTTTGTAGAAATAAAATCGGACAAGATGCTTAACGAACCTGTGTTTCAGATTGCAGATGCAAAAGGCAAAATGATACAAATAGCGCCAGTAGAAATCGTAAAAGGGAAACATTGGCGTATTGAAGTTGCAAATATTGCAGCAGGTAATTACTGGCTCAATATTATTGCCGGAGACAAAAAAGGCACTTACGTATTAATGCATAATGCGCCTTAAAACAGGGTAAACCCTGATGTCAAAAATGGAGTTTATCCTGATTTTTTTTTCTCTTTATCAAACCACATTTGTATTGTCAATATACAACTCTTTAAAACTACAAAAATGAAAAAAATAATCATCGTTGCACTACTTACGATAGGCCTTGCCTCTTGCGGAAAAAAAGACAGCAATTCGAACAATACTACACCAACGCCTACATCAGGTACTGTTATAAAACTTAAAGCAAATGGTGTTGTTACAGAACTGAACTACACCCCAATATGGACATACGAGTCGAGTCCTAAAATGTATGGCTTGGGAATAACCCAAAACAAAACCGGAGCAGCTGCACCGGAGCGTCAACTATTCAGTATTCGTATTCAGGATTCTGACTTTGTGGTGGGTGGTACACACGAAGTAGGTGTGGGTAATAGCAACGAATTTATTTACATCGCAAATTATAGCAGCAGTAAAGGACAATATAAAGCCAATAAGAGTTTTGCAAAAAGCCGCGGCACTTTCACGATTACCAAAATCGCAGATATTGATGGAACCAAAAAGAAGTTTTATGGGACTTTTAGGGGAACAGTTATCAACTCTGATGGCGATTCCATTGTGATAACAGAAGGTCAGATTATTGAATAAAAATCAATCAAATTTTATGAAAAGTATAGTAGCAAAAATAGCGTTTGCCTTAATCGTTTTTGGTGCAATGGGCATCTGCAACAGCACTCCAACGTTTGCCCAAGGAACGCCCGCAGCAAGTATTACAGACGCTGACGGCAATTCGTACCGCACTATAAAAATTGGCAACCAAATCTGGATGGTGGACAATCTGAGAGCCACCAGATACAACGATGGCACACCCATTGCCACAGCATCTGAAATTGGTGATTTGCGCAAGACTACAATGCCAGCCTATTCGGTGCACAATAATGGCAAGGCCAAATATGGTCATTTGTACAACTGGTATGCGGTGAACACAGGAAAACTCGCACCTAAAGGTTGGCATATTCCTACCAAACAAGATTGGGATTTGCTGATCAATTACCTCGGCGGTTTTAGCAAAGCCGGAGATAAAATGAAATCAAATAGCTGGTCGCCAAATGGCACAAGCGGTTTTGATGCTATACCAGCTGGTTTTTTGGCCAATAGCGGAATGTTCACTAATGTGGGCAACGCTGCATTCTGGTGGAGCACCCGCGAGCGAAATGCAGGTCAGGCCGATTATGTAAAAATTATGAGTTCGCTGCCCGGCGCATTATCAAACGGTGCAGTGAAACAGTTTTTTCTGTCTGTGCGTTGTGTTAAAAATTAAAAGTCTAATTGCCCTTTTTATGAAAAAACTATTCACCCTTACCGTGCTTGTTTTATCAGGTTTTTTTGCAAAAGCTATTTGCAGAATAGATACCGTTTTTAGTTTTGAGTTTGCACCGGGCTCTACGGTAAAAATGAACAGGGGGCGCATCATCAATAACTATGATGCCAGCAACAGGATGATACAGGTTATTGATCAATATTGGGATAATGCCACATCCTCATTTATAAAGGATACAAAGACCAATATCATTTACGATGCCGGCGGAAATGTTATTGAAGAGCTTTCTCAAAGATGGGATGGTTCTACAAGTGTCTGGGTTAACGGGTATAAACGAACTACACAATACAATGCCACAGGAAAGGATACAATGAATATGGAGGAAACCTGGTTTCCCTCAACATCCTCCTGGCGAGGCACCAATAAACGGACTGCTACTTACGATGCTTCTGCAAACCCTACAGGTATGACAAACTATACTTGGGATGTAGCAACATCTGCCTGGCAACACACCTATCGTCAAAAAAACACCTTTGATGCGGCGAACAACCGAATAAGCGGATTGACGGAACTGTGGGATGTAACTACAGGCATCTGGAATAATTTTTCTAAAGGAACATACACTTATGATGCCAGCAACCGAAATATTAAAACGGTTAACGAAAGATGGAACCCGACAAGTAGTGTGTGGCAAAATAGCACATTGATTTATTACACTTACAATGCTGCAGGTAAATTAGAAGAATTTTTTAGTTCGCAATGGAATATTTCACTTGCTACCTGGGAAAGCGATGTGAAGCAATTTCATAAATACAATGCCGCAGGAAACGTAGTAAAGGACAGTACTGTTAATTATGATTTATTTTTTGGCAGTTGGGAAAACACAGAACAAACAGGCTATTCCTACAACGCAGCTAACTTGTTGGCAGAAAAGAAGAATGAAGAATGGCATAGTTCTACAAGCTCCTGGAGAAATTATGGTATGGATACCTACGAGTATAATGGGTCGAATGAGCTAATTGCCACTGATCAATACAGCAATTGGAATACAGCAATTTCTATGTACGACAATCACTACCGTTCTGAAAATAAATGCACTGATATTCCTTCGTCTATTAAAGAGCTTGTAGCACAAAACGATTTAAAAATCTATCCCAACCCCGTTACCAGTAACCAATTATTTATTGATAGCAAAACAGAGCAAACATTCAATTTACTCAACCTCGGGGGGCAATTTTTACAAAGCGGAAATCTTAAAAAAGGCACCAACACAATTAATGTAAGCGGCTTGTCTTCTGGTTTATATTTTATTAAGGTTGGTATCGAAGCACGAAGAGTAATTATCCAATAATAAGCCCTAGAATTAATTTTATGAAATCAATATTAACACTATTAGTCACTCTGGTTTGTAGCTTAAACCTATCTGCCAATTGCCGTGTCGATACCATTTATAATTATGAGTTTGACCCTGGGAGCACAACAAAGTTGCTTAGTGGCAGAACCATCAATTTTTATAACGCTGCAAATCAATTAATACAATTCGACTACCAAAGTTGGTTGTATGCAAGTTCGTCTTTTAGTAATAGAAGAAGAACAACCAACACTGTGGATGCAGCAGGAAACAACCTTGTGACACAAACCTTCCTTTGGAATACGACAACCAGCGCCTGGGACAATTCATCGAAAAGAACAAGTACCTTCAATGGAGCAAATTTATTACTGACTCAATTGAGAGAAAATTGGGACGCTGCCGGTGGAGTATGGTTGCCTGCAAATGATGTGGCCAATACCTACAGCACAGCTAATAAAATACTAAGCCATACTTACAATAGTTGGGTGTCTGCTACCAGCTCATGGCGTGCGGGTCAAATCATTTATTACACCTACGATGCCAGTAATAATTTAACGGAAGAGTTTGGCTTGGATTACGATGCCGGTACTGGCTCTCTAATTAATACATACAAGCACCTTAATACTTTCAATGCTGCCAATTTGCTTACCCAGCAAATCAAACAAAAATATGAGACTGGCGTTTGGGTAAACAATCTGAGAGAACGCTACACCTATAATGCCGCAAATCTTTTGCAAGAGCATATTACCCAAATAAATTTTGGATCTATTTGGACCAATTCAAGCAAACGGGTATATACTTATACCTCGTTTGACAGTGTTGCATTTGAAGACCAAAGTAATTGGTTATTAATTGGAGCGTCTTGGCAAGCAGCCTTCAGAATCCTCAACACCTACAACTCCGATAACCTGTTGACGGAAGAAAAAGGAGATGCCTATTCGGCCAGTACATCAACGTGGAGTAATAGGTATAAAATAACCAAAGAGTATGGTAGTGCGAAAGATTTGATAGCAGAAGACCAATACATTGATTGGTCTTCTGCTACTGGTTTTTACAGAGAGCACGCAAGGGCGGAATACAAATGCGCGGGCACCACCAGCATAGCAAATATTTCTTCTGAACAATTTCTAAACCTCTACCCCAACCCCGTTTCCAACAATATATTGTTTATCGACAGCAAAACGGAGCAAACCTTTAGTGTGCTCAGCCTAAATGGGAAATTATTACGCGGTGGAAACCTCAAAAATGGAACCAACACCATTGACGTTAATGGCTTGTCTTCCGGATTTTATTTTATTAAAATTGGAAATGAGGCACGAAAAATTATTATCCAATAAAAACATTTTTTCAAAGAACTAAAAGCAAGAATTATGAAAAGAAGAACAATGAAAACCAGCGTCCTCAGTTTGGGTTTTGCTTGTATAACAATGACCGGCATGTTCAGCAGTTGTACTAAAAACGACAGCTCTACACCAACACCTGTTGGCGATCCTAGCACAGTTACTGATGTGGATGGAAATGTTTATAAAATTGTGCGCATCGGCACCCAACTATGGACAACTGAAAATCTACGTACAACACGTTACAACGATAGTACGGCAATTAATACAGGATTGAGTAACGGTGATTGGGGTAGTGCAACTACCGGGGCTTATTCTATTTACGAAGGAGACGGTAGCAATAACACGACTTATGGAAAATTATACAATTGGCACGCTGTAAACACTGGTAAGCTTGCGCCTAAAGGTTGGCA
>DLGS01000128.1:0-13329 GCA_002482815.1 Bacteroidetes bacterium UBA7688 | reverse complement strand
TGGCACATTGCCAGCCGTGCAGAGTGGGAAACATTAGTAGAAAATCAAGGCGGCTCGTCTGTTGCAGGAGGCAAACTCAAATCGACATCAGCTTTGTGGATAGCTCCCAACACCGGTGCAACAAACAGCAGTGGGTTTTCGGGCTTGCCCAGCGGCTACAGAGGCACAAGCGGCAGTTATGAACTGAAAGGCGAAACGGCATATTGGTGGGCATCATCTGCCCGAAATGCTACTCAGGGCGACTATCTGCGCTTGGACAATGACTTAGCCGGTTCTGCTATCAATGGTGCTACAAAGACCTTTGGATATACCGTTCGTTGTGTGAAAGATTAAGTTTTACTACCCGATTCTCTAAAAAACTTTTTATGAAAAAAGCAATCCAAATGACTGTTTGTTTTACAGTGCTTTCTTTACTTGTTTTTTCTTGCCGAAAAGATACAGCGCTCACAACAGACAGGGTGCCCCCTAAAGTCACTTTAAGAATTCAAGGCAACGGAAACGACAATAGCTTCGAAGCAAATGGGGCAGGAATGAGCCCGAATGGCGAATACATTTATAAAGAAAATACGCGTTACAATTTTACGGTTACCATTACTGATACCAGTGGCCTTGGTCAGCTCATCTTCAAGTTGGATAAAAGCGCAGCAATCAGCGAGTTTACACTTAACGGCGCACCAGCGGCTACAGACAATTCTGACGATAATGAATACAGTTATGCCATTATCGCTCAGCGTACCGACCCGTATAAAAGCTTTGTGATGACCGGTAATTTTTTGACAGGCAGCAATGCGAGCAGCGCACCCGCCAGGATTTCAGTAGTTGGTCGCGACTATTTGCCCAACCAAACCACCATTAACCTTAATGGCTCTGTGCACGCCAATCCTCCGGCAGGCACTTTCGGCTGGAATCCTTTTTAAATGAATTTTCTTAATAGAATTAATCATCACGAAGTCCATCTCAGAGCTTCGTGATTTTTTTATTGACGCCAATGGCAATGCCAATCTCTAAAATTTGTAATTTGCCCCTTCAAAACAGTAACAAAAAATGGCAATTCGCATCTTAGTAACCGGTGGCACCTTTGATAAAGAGTATGATATGATCAACGGGAAGCTCCATTTCGAGGAAACCCATGTACCTGAGATGTTGCAATTGGGTAGATGCACCATGGATATTGAAGTGCGGACCGTGATGATGGTAGACAGCCTGGAAATGACTGATGCCGACAGAGAAATCTTAAAACACAATTGTGCTACGGTGGAAGAAGACAAAATACTGATTACACACGGCACCGATACAATGGCGGAAACGGCGGCTTATCTGGCCAAAGCGAATATCAACAAAACCATTATTATTACGGGTGCTATGATTCCGTATAAATTTGGCAGCTCTGATGGATTTTTTAATCTTGGCGCTGCGCTTGCTTTCTTACAAACATTACCTGCCGGTGTATATGTAGCAATGAATGGTAGATACTTTAACTGGGACAAAGTGGTAAAGAATAAGAAGACAGGCTATTTTGAGGAGCTCGTATAAGCCTCTGCACATCTTTTACAGACAATAAAAACGGGCAGCTCTTTAACAGAACTGCCCGTTTTTCGTTTTGAAAATGGATTTATAATTATTGATTACCGTTTGCAGATTGCTTTTGATAGGTAGCATTCATCTCAGGTCCTTTTCCGAATGCTTCAGGTGTCAGGTAATATCCTTTTTCTCCGGCAGGTTTTTCCACTTCGTTTTGTATTCTGTAATAATTAGCCGCAGCATCCCGGCGCACACCAGCTATCTGCCAGCTTACTTTTACATTCGGTTTGTCTGTTTTAATTTTAAATGTATTACCGCTGATTTCTTCTGCTATGATAGCTTGGGCAAATGTGCCAATGCAAGTCAATTGATATTTAAAATCCTTATTCAGCGAGGCAAAATAACCCGGTAATGAAATTGTTGCATCCCCTGTAGCTGATGTCGTAACATTGCCATTATACAAGTTCATCATGTCATTACTTTCTACCGAAGAATGGAACAGATATTTGTTTTCCGGATCCTGCGGATGGTCGATTTGGAAAGACTTGATGCTTGAACTTGCAGATGTGGCATAAATTTTGTTATTGAAATAGGCTGCATAGTTTGAGGCGCCTGTCACACAGTTTCCATATATCGCATAGTTTGAGGTGGTTCCACCTGAAGCATAACCTGATACACCAAAATTTTGCGGGCCTGCAGAAGTTACTTCGCCTTTTACACCTATTCCGTAGGTATAGCCAGAGCTGCTATCCAAAAGACCCAATACACCAACCGCTTCGGTGCGGCTAGTCGTTCCTTTATTACGGCCCATTATTCCTCTCCAACCTCCTTCGGCATAAACGCCTGATGCATTTGCACTACTTGATGTTCCTGTGACTATTAATGTGCCTTGGTACATTGGAGCTGTTCCATAAGTACCTATACCATTGATTTGAGTATGAAACATTGATGAGGGTGTCATTGTGCCGATGCCAACCTGACCATTATTCAGTACAGTAAGTTTTGGTACCGCATTCGTAACAATGTGCACGTTTTTCCCCGTGCCTGAAGTTCCAAAGTCAAGGTCAGCAGTGTCTGTCCATGTTCCTACATAACCCAGGTAATTCGTTTTATTGTAGAATGCTTGCCATCCGAGACCATTAAATTCTGCCCGTATTATATCATTGCTGCCTTTCACATGTAGTTTGGCCGCAGGAGCAGTTGTATTGATGCCTACAAATCCTGTATTGTTGTTGTAAATATTAGTTCCTGATGTAGTCCAGGGAACATTGCCAGCATGAAGTGCATAAGGAACGCTTGCCATTTGTTGGGTTCCGATGCTTACCAATCCGCTTCCGGCATCTACTTCTACTTCAAGGAATTTTGCACCTCCACCCCAGTTCACTCCCGAAAGCGTCCCTGTTACTGCAGTTCCGGATCCTATTGTCATACTCAATATGCCTTGTGCATTGGTTGAGGCCGTATTTGTTTCCTGAAAAATGACTGTACCTGTTGCAGTAAGATCGTGAATTGTAAATCTTACAGGAACCGAAGCTGAGGCCAAAGGGCTGCCGCTGCTATTCCTGATTGCAGCCTGATAGTTAATGCTGGCCGGAGCCTGAGCAGAAGCTGCAGATGCAATGAGCATTGCAGAGAACAAAGTAAGTAATGACTTTTTCATATTTTTTAGTTTTAGTTTTTGTAGAAGAATGATTATTGTTTTATGAATTTGATACTTTTAAGAAGGCCGTTGTTTTCGTCATATAAATTGACAAAGTATACTCCGGCAGAAAGCTCGACCAAGGAGAAGTCACGCTTGTAATTGTTAGTCACGGGTGCAGCCTTTTCATCTCCGAAGAGGGTCTGTCCAGTTACAGTTGTCAGGGAAATTTTTAGTTGAAAAGCTTCTTTGGTATCTATAGAAAGCGTAATTTGATTTTGGGCAGGATTGGGGAATAAGAAAAAATTTACCGTCAGGTTTTTTTCCTTTATACCAGTGCTATTCGTAGGGTTCTGGTGAAAGCCCTGATTAACGGTAAAGGTCCCGGCCAAACCTGAACTTGTCACCACTTCTCCGGTCGTGTATTCAGTTTGCATAGAAGCGCCGGAATAAGTTCCTCCAGCAGAACCTATCACCTGCCTGTCTGCCGTTTGTGCGACGCTGTTCAGGGATAATCCCAAAATCAACATTACAAGCATTCGTTTTTTCATAATTAAAAATTTAAGTGTGATTAAAAATTGAAAAGCGAGATAACAACTTTTTCTATTCGAAATTAAAAAGAGCCATAATTATAAACCCTGTTCAAAATCATCTTTAGATGTGTTGTATTTCATAAAGCAAAATTGTCCGCATTTGTTCTTTCTATCCACAGGAAAAACACCCTTTTTCAAGTCGCAAAACACCTGATTTGTCGGCGTCAGATTAAAATACTTGTGGCGATTATTCGCTATCCATTATTATTTACCTTTGCGCAGCTTATGAGTAACAGTAAAGTAAGAGTTCGTTTTGCACCAAGCCCTACAGGTGGCTTGCATTTAGGTGGTGTACGCACCGTTTTGTATAATTATCTTTTTGCCCGTCATCATGGCGGCGATTTTGTGTTGCGTATAGAAGATACCGACCAAAGCCGTTTTGTAGCCGGTGCGGAAGAGTATATTATGCAATGCCTGGATTGGTGCGGCATTCAGCCGGATGAGAGTCCGCTGAAGCCAGGCGCTTATGGTCCTTATCGCCAAAGTGAGCGCAAACCAATGTATGCTCAATATGCGCATCAGTTGGTAGAACAAGGAAATGCCTACATCGCATTTGACACGCCGGAAGACCTGGAATCGATGCGCGAAAAATATAAATCGGAACATCACAACGCCCAGTATGATAGCCGTACCCGTGCGTTTATGCGTAATTCGCTGACGCTATCGAAAGAAGCAGTAGATACTTTATTGGCAAATAACACACCCCACGTTATCCGCATCAAAATGCCGGTAAATGAAACCTTGGTATTTACCGATATGATTCGTGGAGAAGTAAGTTTTGAAACCAATTTAGTTGACGATAAAGTTTTATTGAAAGCAGACGGAATGCCAACATACCATCTTGCTGTGGTTGTTGATGATTACCTGATGAAAATCAGCCATGCTTTCCGTGGGGAAGAATGGTTACCCAGTGCGCCGGTGCATTTGTTGCTATGGAAATACCTGGGATGGGAAGCAGTAATGCCACAATGGGCGCATCTTCCATTGATTTTGAAACCCGATGGAAATGGAAAACTGAGCAAACGCGATGGCGAACGCTTAGGCTTTCCGGTATTTGCAATGGACTGGACCGATCCACGCACGAACGAAGCAACAACGGGTTTCCGCGAAAGGGGATTTTTACCGGAAGCATTTACAAATATGCTGGCGATGCTGGGCTGGAACTCCGGCCTGGAGCAGGAAATATTTACTATGGAGGAATTGGTGCAACACTTCTCTATTGAGCGGGTGCACAAAGGCGGTGCTAAATTTGATTATGAAAAGGCTAAATGGTTCAACCACCAATATATTCAAAAGACCGACAATGTTCGGTTGGCAGAATTAATTCAGCCTTTTATTGCCGATAAAAATGTTGCGATTGAGCCTTCGAAATTAGCGACAGTAATTGGTTTGGTAAAGGAACGCCTCCATTTGCTGAGCGAATTCTGGGATCAGGCAGGATTTTTCTTTGTTCGCCCTGAATCGATTGACAATAGTGCCATACAGGCAAAATGGACAGATACAACTAAACAGTTTTTTGTATTACTGGCTGAAAAATTTGCTGCAACGGCAGATTGGAGCCACGATAATATAGAACTTGTGTTTAACGAAGCTGTTGCTGAAGCAGGAATCAAGAAAGGAGAGGCAATGTTGCCACTGCGGGTAATGCTGGTGGGTGGAAAATTCGGTCCGGGTGTATTTGCTATAGCAGAACAAATAGGGAAAGAAGAAACGGTGAGAAGGATAGAGAATGCGATTCAGCTACTCACGAATAGCTAATGGACTTTTTTTTAGTCACACATTTAAGAAAGCCGAAGAATAATATTTTTCCTGAAGTGTGCGACGCAACGGAAGCTGAACAAAAGAGACCCCCGACCCAATAATTTTTTAGATTACAGAATACAAAAGCCATAATTTTGCGGCTCTAATACAAGGATAACCATTAAAAAATAGTATCAATGCAATATACTGCTCACATCAATATTATGCCACTGAAAGAATTACTGGATCCTCAGGGAAAGGCTGTAAACAGTAGTTTGCACAACCTTGGCCTGAGCCAGATTCAAAATGTAAGAGTGGGTAAACACATCACTCTTGCCGTAGATGCAAAAGACAAAGCAGAAGCAGAAACTTTGGTAACAGATGCCTGTAAAAAATTGTTGGCCAACCAGGTAATGGAAGCTTTCGATATCAGCATTATCGAAGGATAATTTATAACTCATTTAGTGGAGCTTTTTCTCGTACCAACACCGGTAGGCAACCTTGGCGATATGACCTATCGCGCAGTAGAAATATTGCAGCAGGTGGATGTCATACTGTGTGAGGATACGCGGACAAGTTCTTTTTTGTTGAAACATTATCAGATCAACAAACCGCTTACGCCATATCATCAGCATAACGAGCATAAAATCGTTCAGCATCTGGTGGACCAGATGCAGGCCGGACGCACTTTTGCGCTCATTACTGACGCCGGTACACCAGGAATTTCTGATCCGGGTTTTCTATTGCTGCGGGAATGCACAAAGAATAATATAAAAGTGACTTGCCTGCCGGGCGCCACAGCATTTGTTCCGGCGCTGGTACAATCGGGTCTGCCTTGCAATCAATTTATATTTGAAGGGTTTCTGCCGGTAAAAAAGGGCCGGCAAACCGCTATGAAAGCGCTTGTTGAAGAACAGCGCACTATAGTTTTCTACGAATCACCACACCGGCTTGTAAAAACGCTTATGGAATTATCAACATTTTTGGGCGAAGACCGCGAAGCAGCCGTTGTAAGGGAAATTTCAAAGAAGTTTGAAGAGACACAAAGGGGCTCCCTTTCCCAACTTATGATACATTTCGAAAAATTCCCACCTAAAGGGGAAATTGTGTTAATTATTGCCGGAGCTTAAAGCTTCATAATCAACAATTTTAACAAAAATCTACCAAGTCGGTTGTAATTTCAATCTAAACCTACAAAATTTATTTTTTGTTTTATAAATGCAAATTGGTAAATTGCATTCACAGATTTTTTGCAAAATATTTTTTAACAGAAATATTGTGTAAAATCCTGATTGGGCAACGCCTCGTATTTTAATAATATAGGATTATGAAAAAACTATTTACCTCAATCATTTTATTAACACTATTGTGCAGCAAATCATTTGCCGCTGCTATTAATGCACCGTCAACTATCAACATTCCTGCAGGTGGCAGTACGCTAAAAAAAATACTGGATACCTTAAATGCGCACCCTTTAAATATTCTCGGTGTGGGGCCGGTAACAATTAATTTGCCTCCCGGTTGGCATGAAGTCGCACCTCCTGGGGGCTGGGTTTTGGGTAGTGATTCCTTAAACCCAAGTGTAACTACGAATAATCAAATAATTATTAATTGTGGTAACGCCAGATTAGTATCAAATACAGGTACAGGTGGGCATGATGCAATTTTTACAATTAAAGGAACTGATTTTGCTACAATCAATGGGGGGCGTTTTTCTGACTCATCTGCCAATACTACATCCACTTCTATGATGGAACATGGTATCTCGATAGTTAAATTAAATTCAAGTGACGCATGTAAAACAGTAACAGTTAGGGGAAGTGATATTACACTGAATAAAACAAATACTACCGCCGCAAGTGGTGTTTCCCATTTAGGTGCTGCCGGTATTTTTGTTGGAAATTGCACTTCTACATCTACGGCCGCACTGGCCTCTCCACCATTCGCTGTTTACGAAGGCGGTCATGAAGGAATTTTATTAGATGGAAATACAATACAAAATGTAACAAACGGAGTATTTGCTTATGGTTTGCCGACAATAGTTGACGGAATTGCCGTTAATGATCAGAATCTGTATGTCTGGAATAATACAATAAGCAACTTCACTCATTTAGGTGTATATTCAAGAAACGTTCAAAATACAGATGTTTCAACTAATAAAATTGATAATTTGGCATCTGGAGGAACTGCTCCAACCGGCAATAATATTTTTGGTGTGGTAATGGACGAAGATAAAGTAACCGCATACAATCGAAGTTGGATTTGTCAGAAAAATAATATTAAATTGAATTCGGCATCTACTGTTGGTAATCTGGCGATTGGCATCTATACAAATATATACGGAAGCGGTACAACAGACATTAATAATGATACACTTGAATTGACCGCAAGCGGAAATGTTACCACATTAGAGGGTATCCGAAGCGAAAACAACCAGGGTACCCAATTGATTCAAAACAATTTAATGCAGAATTTTACGACGGCACCCGCAATTACAACATCTGGTAATATTTTGGGTATTAGAAATGGTCAGACAGTAAGTCCGTATGGATACCCTTCAACCACCCTTATTAAAAATAATGTAATTAAAGGATTTAATGTCGCCAATACTGGTGGTGTTTATGGGATTGTAGACCAAAGCTCAACTTCAGTTGGTCCTAATATTGAAGGTAATTTAATAGATAATTTTACATTAAATGCAAATGCTCTGGTCTTTAGAGGAATAACAAACGGTCAGGCCGTTGCTGTTGCAAATACATCAACTATTAAAGATAATACAATCTCCAATATAAAGGCAACGGGTACCACTACGCTGGGACAGGCCATCCGGACTGCAGCTTCAAATTTGGTATCATGTATAGTTACCGGAAATAAAGTTAGAAACTTATATTTTGGTTCTGGCACTGTAATGGCTGCAGAAATAGCCTATGGAGTGAAAGCAACACTCGATAAAGATACATTTGACAATATAAATTCAACAGGAGGTTCAGTTTATGGTATTCAGGCCGGCTATTTTAATAATATTGCTGTTACAACCTTAGAGTTTACAAAATGTCAGATCAGTAATTTATTGACAGACGCAACAAATGCAAGTGCTCAGGCAATAGCTATCGCACCAGGCGTTTCTTTTTTAACAACAGCGGCCAACATTGCAAACAATAAAATATTCAATATTTATGGCTCTGGTTCAGGAGATACCGCTGCAGCTATTGCTACAAGAGGTGGGACCGCGAGTTATACTATTACAAACAATATGATATCGGATGTAGAATCCTGGACAAATACAACAGTGTATAGCTCATCATTCGGTATCTGGTTGCAATCTACCGGAACGCATGCGCTAATTTACAATACCATTAATATGAAAACAGCTCCAGCCGGAGCTAAAGATTATGGCTCAACAGGAATTCAATTTGTTCCTTCAGGCACAAATACGGTTCAGAATAATATTGTGCGTGTGAATGTTTTGGCAGGCACGGGAAACAATGTCAGCGCTATAAGGGCCTTTTCAGGATCCGCATTGGCTGCGCCGTCAACTACAGGTTTTGGTGCCGCAAGCAATATTTATCATACTCCTACGGGATCTAACAACTATTTGTATGTTGAAGGAACAAGCAATACGAGCCTTGTAAATGGCTACCATATAAGTGGTTTGACCCCGAACAACACTAAAAATATTGTAAACGATACTTTCTTTAACAGTAGTTGTAATAAGAGCAGCTACCATAAGTTTATGCAATCAGGATCTGCTACACGTGAAAAAAACACAGCTACAGAAGATAATTTATCAGGTAGCGGCGGCAGTTACACTCCTTCCGGTATAACATTTGCTGAATCTACCGCTTTTGATGGCCCGGTAGGCGTTGACTTAATCCTTACACCCCGCCCGTTTGGTGCAAGTGATATAGGCGCATTGGAATTTAATGGCACAACCCTGCCTGTGATGGCTATCACTATTGTGTCCAGTACCGGACTTGATACTGCCTGTACCTACAATTTACCTAAATTAACTGGAAGTATTCCATCGTTCTTTAACAGAAGTTCATTCCAATGGTATAGAGACACGACTAAAATACCTGGAGCGACTACAAGTTCAATTTTTGTAACACCAGTGAGCGGCAACTATATTCTTAAAGTGTATGACTCAGTTACAGGTTGTACTTATGCTTCAAGCCCTTATAGAATGACAATTATGCCTCCTCCTCCGGCAATAATTACTTATTATGATTCTCTTACATTCTGCGAATCAAGTGCAATCGTTATTCAGGCAAACAAAGGCTATTCGTATAGCTATCGCTGGTTCCGTAACAGCATTCTTATGCCTGGTGAAACGGATGATCATTTGGTCGTGGACAAATCAGGAGACTATACATTGGAAGTAAATACTCCATTGGGTTGCCCTACCAAGTCAACTGCTATTCGTGTTAAAGTTTATCCATTGCCTACACCAACAGTATACTACTCCTCTCCGCGCGTTTTGGAAACACAAAAATATTTCACATACCAATGGTATAAGAATAACGTAAAAATTAACGACTCAGATGCCTTGGGTAAAAGATATTACGTTCTTGATGATGGAGCTTATTCAGTAGAGGTAACCGACAGTAATGGTTGTACTTCAAAATCTGATGTATACTTATATAGCCTAGGCATTGATGAAAATAAAATTGTTGCCGACATAAAAATATTTCCAAACCCTGCAAGCGATATTCTGCATATTCAAAGTCCTATATCGCTTAATGCCCGATTGACAGATATGAGCGGTCGCACCATACTAAATAAAATTAATGTGAGCGATTTGGATATTACGACTCTGGCTAACGGATTATATCTGTTAAACCTAAGCGACAAAGAAGGTAAGCTTATCCTCGTAGAGAAAATTAACAAAGAAAAATAACAGCTGTTTGGATTAAACGAATTGACCTTCATAAAGATGTAAATAAAATCTACCTTTTATATCATCATAAATAATAGTAAAATGATTAAACAGCAATGAGTAACAAAAATATATCAGTAGTTAATTAAAATAAATACCATACCTTCAGCAACCGATTAAATGAAATAATAAAATACCATCTAGTGAAAACACTTAATCCGCATTTTATGAAAAATAATTACAACAACCCAAATATTCTGGACTCATCCAGGCAAAACAGAAAAATCCACAGCACTTTTTGCTTTAAAGTTGCTATGTTATTATTAGTCCTGCTAGCATCCTTTTCTTTTGAAAGTAAGGCAGGAACCATTAATATGTATAATGGAACTATGATTACTACTTGTAGTGATGATTTTTATGATGGTGGGGGCGCATTTAGTGTCTATGCTCCCAACCTGGATAAAGTTTTGACCATTTATCCGTCCACTCCTGGCGCTAAAGTGTCGGTAACCTTCACAAGTTTTGATGTAGAGGATGGCTATGATTCCCTATATATTTATGATGGTTCATCTACTGCTGTAACCTTAATAGGTGGGTATACCGGCACTTCTGGTCCGGGTACGATTACTTCAACAGCATCTGACGGATCACTGACCTTCTTGTTCCATTCTGATAGTTACGTAGAAACGGATGGATGGGAAGCTACAATAAGTTGCAGTAGTTTGTCTGCCTGTAGTGGAACTATTACTGCAGGAACCGCTGCATCTTCGGCCACAACAGTTTGCTCAGGAGTGCCTGTTGTTCTTTCTTTGAGTGGGTTTACTGCGGCATCAGGAATTTCCTACCAGTGGGAATCATCAACAACTGGTGTTGGTGGTTGGACATCAATCACTGGTGCTACTACAGTTCCATATATATTTGCACCCCCTGTTGGAACACTTTATTATCGTTGTGTAGCCACTTGTGCAGCATCGTCTTCTACAGCAAACTCTTCAAATGTTGTAGTAACCGTAACGGGTTCAACACTTCCTTATTTTGAAGATTTTGAATCAACTTCTCCGGGTGGTGGTTCGTTCCCTCCGTGTACTAAAAATGACTATGCAGGATATTACGAAGGGTATTATGTCCATAGTACATCTACAATACCTTCCTGGTACCCAACATCTCTGGATAACCATACACCAGGTGGGTCGAATTTTCTTTTTGCAGGCTATTATTTAGGACAAAGATGGCCTGACTATGCCGATGATTTTTATTATTTACCTGCGTTCGATTTATCTACCGGTAAAACATATCAACTGTCATTCTGGTATGTAACAGATGGCTATGACCCATTCACTTTGGGCACTTATATTGGTACAAATCAGGACAGATCCAGCATGACAACTGCTTTGGGGCCTGACATATACGTAAATAATTACTCCTACGAAGAGTATATTCAAAATTTTACGGTTGGTTCTAATGGTTTTTACTTTATTGGCATTAAAGTAAAGGGTAATAATTGGTATGCAATGAATATAGATGATATCGGTCTGATGGAACTTCCTGCCTGTACAGGAACACCGTCTGTGGCAGGTAAAGCAAATGTCTCTCCTGCGACAATTTGTAGCGGACCCGGCTCTGCAACATTGAGTGTGTCAGGAACTGCAGCGGTTTCAGGATTAACCTTTCAATGGTATGAGGCAAGTGCTTTGGCCGGTCCTTATACCTTAGTAACTGGCGCCACATCGAATCCTTATGTACGCACAGGGATTTCTTCTTCAAAATATTATTTCTGCAAGGTAGGATGCTCTGCCGGTGGCGGACTAGTAAATACTGACACAGTAAATGTAAAAGTTGCTCCTTTGACTCCTCCATATATTGAGGATTTTGAAACGGGTGTTTATGGAACAAATATGCCTTGTGCATCACATTCTGCGTATTGGGATATGTATAGCTATTGGTATTTATATGCTGGCCCTCATCCTTGGTCATCGCTTGAGAATCATACACCTGGTGGTTCAAAATGGCTTTTCGCCGGCGCCGGCTTAGGCCCAGGTACTGGCTCTTCAGAATATTGGTTTAGCCCTGCTATCAATTTTACTGCTGGTAAAGCATACAATCTGAAATATTGGTATAAAACAGATGGTTATGGCATTCCTTACACATTTGGTGCAAGATTAGGTAATTCTCAATCTTCATCAGCGATGACGACATCAATTGGTACAGATATTTCTTCAACAACATCAACATACACTGAATTCACTGGTGACTTTGTTTCTGGAACTACAGGTGCTCAATACATTGGTATAAAATTTGAAGCCAGTAACTGGTATGATGGTGGAGCAATAGATGACATTGGCTTAACTCAATTACCACCTTGTTCTGCAAAACCAAGTGCAGGTATTGCTAAAGCAACACCAAGCATGATTTGTTCTGCAAGCGGCGGACCTACCACATTAACTCTGGAAGGATTATCTGCCGCGTCAGACCTGAATTATCAATGGCAGGTTTCCACTACTGGTCCAACCGGAACATATTCTAATATTGCAGGAGCAACAACTCCTTCATATACAACAGGGTTAATCACGGTACCATCTTGCTTCAGATGTGTTGTTACGTGTCCGTTAATCGCAGCGCCGAACAGTGATATTTCCGTTTCTACCTGCGTGACGATTGGTCCGCTAACGCCACCTTATATAGAAACATTTGAATCTGCAACTGCAGGCGTGAACCAACCTTGTGCCTCCTATACTTATGGCTGGGAATCCGGCACTGGTACGGGGTCATTTTCTTATTGGGGTATAAAAGATATGCCTGGCATGTATTTTTCATCGATAGATAATCACACACCGGGTGGAAGTAAATATTTGTCTGCAGGCTATATGATGAGTGCTTATTATATTGGTTCGTCTTCTGATCAACAATATTGGTTTAGTCCCCCATTGCAACTGACCGGCGGTATGGCCTATAAATGTAAC
>DLGS01000131.1 GCA_002482815.1 Bacteroidetes bacterium UBA7688 | reverse complement strand
AAGCTTATACTCCTGCGATACATATACCTTACCGTTTTTATAGAAAAGCCTGCTTGACGGTCAATGCAGGCTTTTCTATAAAAACGGTAAGGTATATGTATCGCAGGAGTATAAGCTTGGTGTGGCTTCCGGAAAATATGAAGAGCGTTATACAGATGGCGACCTGATGATAAGGGGTCGTCATAATTCAGGTGCAATGGATGGTGATTGGAAGTTTTTTTTCAAAAATGGCAAAACAGCCTTTGAAGGCACATTCTACAGTCCTTCACAGAAAGAGTTGTTTGAAAAACTAAGTATAAAATATAACAGCAGAATTTCAGACAATGAAAGTTCCTTTTCAGAAGAACGTTACCAGTTTGCACATACTGTAACAGCAGCCTTCCGGATCTATGATCGCTACCTCCAGAAGCTGGGCACCGGTCTGAATGGCTGCTATCATTTCTATTATTATGACGGACAAAGAAGTGTAACTGCCTGCTACAAAAACGGGATTGCACACGGCACCTGGACCGCATGGGACAGGAATGGAAAGTTATCCAATAAGGCAGAATTTAAGGACGGCATCGCCACAGCAATTTTGAAGGATGGGATATTAACTACTTATGAAGAATATCAACAAAAAAAGGCATCAGAGATAAGGGACTATTATGGAGACCCGACTGGTATTGACCCGGGAATTGTTGAAGCAGCACCTCAGCAACCGCAGGATTCAAATTCCATATTCAGGTTTGTGGAGCAAATGCCTGAACCGCCCTATAACCTTCAGGATTGGATAGCAAAGAATCTGGTCTACCCTGCCGATGCGCGTAAAAATGGAGAGCAGGGAAGAGTGATCGTTCAATTTGTTGTAAAAAAAGACGGCTCCATCAGCGATGTAAACGTGGTGCGTGGAATAAGCAAGAGTTTCAATGATGCAGCTGTTGACCTGATAAAGAAAATGCCTGCCTGGAAACCCGGGAAACAAAACGGAAGACCTGTGAATGTTTCTTTCAGCTTGCCTGTTACTTTTAAATTACAATAAAAAGTTGAGTATTTTTAGCCTCCGGAAACGATTGATGTAAGCGCCTGAAATTGTTATCAATCCATCTGCTCAAAATTGGTAATAAGCACCAGTGTTTCAAACGGGTATTGGTTGGCGTTGGTGCCGGTGATGAGGAATGAACCCACTCCCTGGCTTCTCAAAAATGCAAAGTCCATGATATCTGCAATACCGGGATTACTGCTGCCCTTCAGACTTGCAAAAATACCGGTTGCCAGGATGAGTTCTTTATTCCCCTCCCTGCATTTTTCAATCACCATTTTTTGAAAAGGAAAAACCGCACTCATTTTGGTTGAGCTGATCAGGTCGCCGCGTCCCAGCATCAGGCTGTCCGAAATACGGATAATATCTTCCAGCTCCTGCTCAGGTATCAACTGCTCAATTTTAGCAACTAGATGAAAACCGGGCAATTTATTTTTCAGGTCCTGAAGNNNTGAACCTGCGAAGCCTTGGAGACGAATGAAACCAGGATTTTTACCTCCTGCATTAAATCCATTTGTTTCAGCTCGTCCAGCAGTTGCTGATCCTGCTGAGAGACGGGTCTGGCAGGTAGTTTATTTCCCCTGATATTGAAAGAGCGATTGGAAGTAAGCAGGAATGAATTCAGCGCTATGCACGAAATCCTGTTTTCGCTCATCGATACAATCTTCATCTCCAACTCGCCATCTGCTATGGAAATAATATCACCTGGAAAAACACAATCCGGGTCTACCCTTTCTAAAAAATTAAGGCAGGGAATATCGTTTTCGGCAGATGCCTGATTTTCCCTGCATAAATTGTAAGTAATGTCTTTTTCAATTTGCCGGCCAATTCCCAGGTTTCCGATTATAGCCTTTTCACCCGGCAGATCCAGGAGCAGCTCAAGATTCAGCTGGTGCTCCCTGCTAAAACACAGGATTTCTCTTACCCGCTCTAAATAATCTGCCGTGCTTTTTCCTTTAAAAATAAGCCTGAGACCGTGCAGGCCGGCTTTGCTCAGTTCAATTAAATCAGGTTTAAAAACTCCCGGGTCTCTGGAATAGGTCAGGTAGCTGCGTGGCATGTTTGATGGAGTTGGATTTCAAAGAAAGGAATTTTATCGGATTAAAATTCTCTTTTATCGGTTCGGGTACCAGATGTAATTCGGAACAGTGGGACTGATCGAAACTAATAGAGTTGAACCTCGCATAATTTTTCGGTTACATTATCTGTTTGTTTATAAAAACTTATGATATTACTATGAAATGGTTTACTAACACTATCTCCCGTCTCAATATGGTATTCCTTGACTTCCAATGCAATAGGCAAGCTATTAAACTGCCGTTTTTCACTTCCTGTTTTAATTTCTAAATAATAAGAGCCACGATGCTGGTCTTTGATTTCTGTAATTCGACCAAATAAATCTAATTCATAAAAATGTTGCATTTGTCTATCATACTTCGCATCTGATTGGAGAACAAATACAATGTTAGCGATCACAAATAAAGCGATAGCTGTCACAACTATTATTTGCAATGGTCTGTGTTTTTCGTCTTGTTTCATACTATTCAATTCGCCCACCTCGGCGTAGTTTGGGGATCCGCTTTTTTGCAGCATAGCCAACTAGGTTGTGGCTAAATGGCGGTCTCCCGACTACCTAACTACATTGTCACTTTTTCCTCTGCCCTGTCCAAATATTTGTGTCCATATACCAGGCATACCCATTATCGATTTTTTTTACTCTTGTTTATGTTGTGGCGAAAGCAACTATACCCAACAACTAGCATTAGTTTAAATATGTTTAACCAATACTACAGACTTAAAAAACAACGACTTTCCGTGTGATTTTTTCTGCATCTTTGGTGACAGTAATGGTATAAAAACCGGGGCTTAATTGTTGACTGCTCAGGTTTTCTGTCAATTGAAAATGCAGCACTTCCTGCCCGGTTACACTACACACGCTCACTGCAGCACCCATAATGTCCGCATCGGCGCGGATAAAAAAGGTTCCGTTCGCCGGATTCGGATAAACGCTGAAAGCCTTCTCCAGTATAGATTCTGCGATTCCTGTCCCGATAACGCTTAAACAGTCAGAGGTATCTGCACATCTGCCGTTGTTGATAATCACGGCATAAGATCCGTTTTTGACAGCGGTGAAAGTCTGTGAAGTGGCACCTGGAACAATAGTCATTGTAGGGCAATTGACCCACTGATAGCTGTATATCGGTCCTGTGGCTTCGGCACTCAGCTTGGAACCGACTGCTGTTATGTCTTTGCCGGACTGGCAGCTTGCTATTTTATGCAGAAACATTTTGTTTTTATACATCGGCGTAGTGGTAAGACTTAATATACCTGCGTCTGTATTAAAATCTCCTGTACCATCAAAGAGTCCGCTGGTGTAGATATTGCCCCTGCTGTCGGTATTAATACTGTAACCAATTGAGCTCTGTGCGCCCGCAAAATTTTTAGCCCAGACAAAGTCTCCTTTTGAGTCCAGCTTCAGCAGGTAAGCTTCCGCAGTCGATGCGCTCAGCAGGGTAACGCCGGGACCAGGCTCAAAATCTATGTCGCCTTGATGACTGCCGGTTACATACACATTGTTCTGCAGGTCGGTGGTGACTGAATAGGCTGCATCCATGCTGTTAATAGCCATTCCGCCGAAAGATCTGGCCCACAAAAAGTTCCCGGCAACATCCAGCTTGGCCACAAAAATATCAACATTGCCGCTTGACACCAGGAAGCTATCCCCCGGACCCGGATCAAAGTCTGCTTTACCCTGCAAAAAGCCAATAATCACCAGATTATCATTATTATCCGATTTTATGTCTGTTACTTCAGAGTTATCGGTGGCTTTAAATGATTTGGCCCAGATAAAATTTCCGTTATAATCCGTTTTCAGGACAAAACCATCCAGGCCTGATTGGGCTATAAGAGTTGAAACGCCGGAACCTGCATCAAAATCGACGGTATCGGAGAACGAGCCGGCCAGGTAGATATTACCCGCTTTATCTCTACCTAAAGCGGACCCTACGTCAATGCCGTTTCCGCCAAAAGTTTGCACCCACAAAAAGTCTCCTTTTTCATCCAGCTTCAAAAAATAAAGGTCACTGATCAGGGGATATAAATCCTTTGGTTTAACAGGGTGCATGGCCGGACCGGGATCAAAGTCTGTCGTAGTTTGAAAAACGCCGGTAATAAAGACGCCTTTACCTTCATTCGCAAGGACTTTATAACCATTGTTCCGCTCCAGACTGGCGATACTTTTAGCCCAGATATAATTTCCTCCGTTATCCAGTTTCAGAATAAAGGTATTCTCAAAACCCGCCGGAGCGAGGTTGGCCACACCGGGACCAGGATCGAAATCCACTAAATCGGTAAAACTGCCGGTAACATAAATATCTCCGTCATCGCTATCCAGGGATATAGACCGGGAATTGATAAACTTGAAGTTGCCGATTTGCTGTGCCCAGATCAGTTTCCCGTTACTGTCCGATTTTGAAATAAAAATGTTGTATCCACCAGTAGCAAC
>DLGS01000209.1:434-11963 GCA_002482815.1 Bacteroidetes bacterium UBA7688 | reverse complement strand
GCGGTTTTGCCGGTGCCGGTTTGGGCAATACCCAACACATCATCGCCTTTCAGGATAGAAGGAATGGCTTTAAACTGTATATCGGTTGGTTTTTTAAAACCCAGCTCCTCAAGACTCTGCTTGATGAGCGGTGAAATATTGTACTGCTCAAATTTCATAGGAACGCAAAGCTAAGCCATTCTGCGCTTAGCAGTGTACAATCTGCGTTCTGTAATGGGTGAAAAAAATCAATATCTTTGAACAGACAGGTTAGCAATTCATTATAGCCTCTTTTAATTTTTTACAAGGCAAAATGGGAATAAGGGAGAATAGTAGCCGCTATAAACAAGTTAGACACAATACCGTGAGAACGCTAATAACATTAATACTTTATGGACTGACACTTTTGGGTTGTCAGAACCAAGCTAATGTTGAAAATTTTGAATTGCCTATTGTAGATAATAATTTAAAAATTGAAGACCCATTAAGTTATGTAGATTCAGTTACAAACTCAAAACTGAAAAACAAAACTTTAGTTGAATTGCAAAACGGTTGTTTTGTAGATTATACTACTATGGGTCAGCAAGAATTAGAATCCCTCATATCAAATTCAAAAAAAATAAATGAGCAACAAACATTTAAATTATTAGTTGAAATTCTTTCAAGCGACAATTATTTTCATTTGCATAATTATGCAGGACAAAAACTAGCGGAAAAAAATCAAAATTATTTAGAAAAAGATTCAAATGGAAAATCTAAATATATTAAATTAAGAATGAATCATTCATATGAAGCTGTTTTTAATTCAGGTGGTGAATTTTATGACTTAGATGAAGAAAAACAAAATGGCTTACTTAGAATAATTAAAGAAAATAAAGGAACTGAACAAACCCAAAAATATTTTATTGAAGCATTATATTCTTTAACAGCCAAGAAAGAAAATGGAGAAAGAGTTCACAAAGAAATTAGAAAAAATATCCAATCGGAAGTCATAAAGAATTACAATGACAGTTTGTATAAAACTTTTAAAATTCTTAAACCAACATTTGAAAAATTAGAAAAAATTGCAACATGGATGGAAATGGATAAATCCAAAATTGATATTAGAAACTTATTTGAAAACTCACATCCTATTATGTTTTTACAAATATTGTCTCAAAATCCAAGTACTGTTTTAAATTCTAATGAACTATCAAATCTGAAACATAAAGCTTTGATGCAAATCTTATCAAACACTGAACCTAATTCGTTTTATCGTTCATACAAACTTATTTATTTGAATGAATTATTACTTGAAGATAATTATTCTGTAAGGTTTTTAAATACTATAATGACAAAGAAAGAGAAAATCGAATTTATTAAACAATTAGAAAGAAACTAGTACTGTGCATAACAGCGTTTCTGCAAAAGTGGGTCTTCAATGCTAATTTGAACATTCGTTCTTCGATTTCCCCCACCTTCGCCAAGCCCAAAACCGTTAAGGTGCAAGGATAGACCGACATTACGATGGACGAACAAACTTATAATGATTTAATAACAGCGTTTTCTTTTAGACTGACAATGGAGACAAGTTTCTATTGGAAAAAGGCTACAAAACGACTTATTGAAGTTTCAATTCTTGACTATGCGCTTGTTTCGGGCTGTAAAGATGAATATGAGAGCGGTCTTGACCCAGCAGAAAAAAAGGAAGTTATAGAAGCAATTATCGCTAATGAAAAAAAACGAGACACACATCTTTTCATACCAAGACTAACGGTGGACGAGAGAATTGGAATAATGAAGCATTTCGTTAGAATTCAATTAGAGCCAGTTCAAAGACAGTCCCTACAAGCAACATTAAATAAAATCATAGAAACTCAAAAACTTAATCCTATTGAGCTTTTGAGAAATGGTTTTAAAATGGGATTCGACCTTAATAATTTAACTGTAAATACTACAGAATTAATGAACCCCTGGACCGAATTTTACAGAGCACAAACAATACCCTTTATTGACAAATGGTTGAATGAAATTAATGCAAGCACCTAACGTGGGTTTGGGTTTGACGTTAACGTATGGTGACGTGCAAAATTCAGCTGCATCAAAAACTAAGCAAAAAATTAAGACCTTGAATCCAAAAATACAACACCTTAAAGTTCACATCTAATGACACCTGTAACATCAAAAGAAAGCGCCAGGCTGGATTACCTGTGCAATACCATTCCTGCCTTGCTGGCCACCATTACAAACGAGGACTTTACCTGCAAACCATCTCCTGAGCGCTGGAGCAAAAAAGAAATATTGGGACACCTGGTTGACAGTGCCGCTAATAACCATCATCGTTTTATAAGGCGTCAGTTTGAGCCATTCACCCTTTTGCCCTACGATCAGCACAACTGGGTCAGGTATAATTTCTACCAGCAACTGCCCACGCAGCAACTGATTGAGTTCTGGGCGGTCTACAACAAACATTTGTCCCATCTTATCCAACACATTCCGGCAGAAAACCTATCGCTGAGCTACGAATCTGCGGACGGCACTATCGTTTCCCTGGCCTTCCTGATAGAAGATTATGTCGCCCATTTAGAACATCATTTGCATCAGATTACCCCAACTTACTGATCATCAATGCATAAAAAGTAATGATTCGGGCATGCTCAAAAGTGCGCTATTGAATCTTAGCAAGACAAAATCCTGATTAAAATCAATTATATAAGGTCGTCAAAATAGAACGGCAGCAATTATCTTTGCGGCTGCAAAAACTATTGTTCACTTTACAATTATATAAAACACAAGAATGGAATTCCGCATCGAAAAGGACACTATGGGCGAGGTAAAAGTGCCCGTTACCGCTTATTATGGCGCACAAACACAACGTTCAATTGATAATTTTAAGATTGCCCAGGACATCAATAAGATGCCGAAAGAAATCATCCGCGCCTTTGCTTACCTGAAAAAAGCAGCAGCCCTGACCAATACCGAACTGGCTGGCCTTGCTCCTGAAAAATCAAAACTGATTGGCCAGGTATGTGATGAAATTCTGGAAGGAAAACTGGATAACGAATTTCCATTGGTGGTTTGGCAAACAGGTTCAGGCACCCAAAGCAATATGAATGTGAATGAGGTGGTGGCCTACCGTGCACACGTTCTTCAGGGCGGACAATTGAGTGATAAAGACAAATTCATCCACCCAAATGATGATGTGAACAAATCACAATCATCAAACGATACTTTCCCGACAGCCATGCATATTGCGGCTTATAAAATACTGGTAGAAACCACTATTCCAGGTATTAAAAAACTGCGTGACACACTGGCTGCAAAATCGAAAGAATATATGCAGGTGGTGAAAATCGGCCGTACCCATTTTATGGATGCCACGCCTATTACTCTTGGTCAGGAAATCAGTGGTTATGTTTCACAACTGGATCACGGATTGAAAGCCATTAATAATACACTGGCTCATTTAAGTGAATTGGCTTTAGGCGGAACAGCTGTAGGAACAGGTATCAACACCCCTGCAGGCTATGATGTGAATGTTGCAGCGAAAATTGCAGAACTGACAGGATTGCCATTCGTGACAGCCGAAAATAAATTTGAAAGCCTTGCTGCTCATGATGCCATCGTAGAAGCACATGGTGCTTTGAAGACTGTAGCAGTCAGCCTGATGAAAATTGCGAACGATGTGCGTATGCTGAGCTCCGGCCCGCGCAGTGGTATCGGCGAAATTATGATTCCGGACAATGAACCGGGTTCTTCTATTATGCCGGGTAAAGTAAATCCAACTCAGTGCGAAGCATTGACGATGATTGCGGCACAGGTAATGGGGAATGACGTGGCCATTTCTATCGGTGGTTCAAACGGACATTTTGAGTTGAACGTGTTCAAGCCGGTGATGATTTACAACTTCCTGCACAGTGCAAGATTGATTGGCGACGGATGTGTTTCCTTCAACGATAAATGTGCGGTAGGTTTGGAACCCATTGACAAAAACATTCAGGCTCATCTGAATAATTCCCTGATGCTGGTGACTTCTCTGAACACAAAAATCGGGTATTACAAAGCCGCTGAAATTGCACAAACGGCGCACAAAAAAGGACAAACCTTAAAAGAAACAGCTGTTGAACTGGGCTATGTGACGGCAGAAGAATTTGATGCCTGGGTAGACCCAAAAACAATGGTAGGCAATATCGGATAATCTAAAAATTACGACCTAAAAACTTAAATGTCCCTGCAAATTGCAGGGACATTTTTTATGAGATTTTTCTTCATGTTCGTTTCACGCAAAAACGCTAAGGAGATGCAACGCTGCACGTACGAATTCCACTCCAGGTTTTTCCTAAGCTAGATGAAGGAGAAGGTTGACCGAAGGCCGGGGTGGTTGAAATGGTGCATCACTTTGTACAGAATTAAAAATTCCGCTTTATCCCGCTGTTCTCTGATTACCATATTTTTTTTCAGAACTAATTTTTCTTCACCCGTTTCACCTCATACAAATCAGTCCTTCTATCGGTTATCGTTTTTACAGAACCATAATGATGCAATTCTTTCAATAGATTTAAATCGACATCCACGATTAAAGTCATTTCTGTATTGGGCGTTGCCTCTGCCTTAATTGCATTTGTTGGAAAAGCAAAATCAGACGGAGTGAAAACTGCCGCTTGTCCAAACTGAATATCCATATTATTAACACCCGGCAAATTACCCACGCAACCCGCAATAGCTACATAACATTCATTCTCAATAGCGCGTGCCATGGCGCAATTCCGAACACGCGTATATGCATTTTGCGTATCCGTTAGGTAGGGCACAAACAAGATTTTCATACCCTCTAAAGCCAATAGTCTAGATAATTCCGGAAACTCTACATCATAACAAATCAGGATACCTATCTTCCCACAATCTGTATTAATCGTTGCAATTTTATCACCACCCGTTATGCTGTAATATTTCATTTCATTGGGTGTGATGTGTATTTTTCTGTATTCACTCAACTTTCCATCTCTATGGCACAGGTAAGAAATATTATACAACAATCCATTCTCCAGCACCGGCATACTTCCGGCTATAATATTGACATTATAAGAAATGGCATATTCGGAAATTTTCTTTTGAATCTCTTGGGTTTTACTTGCCAATTCACGCATGGCTTCATATTCCCCCAAATGATTAAAATCTGCCAATAATGGTGAATTAAAAAACTCAGGGAATACAGCAAAATCTGCTTTGTATTCACTTAGAACATCTACAAAAAATTCAACTTGTTCGAAGAATTTTTCCATGTTGGGGAAAGTGCGCATTTGCCATTGAACCAGTCCCAGCCTGATGATGCTGTCACTCATAGTATTCTTTTTGCGGGAATAGTAAATGTTGTTCCATTCCAGCAGCACGGCATATTCTTCGGATTGTGTATCGCCTTTCAAATAATTGGTCAATACTTTCACCACATGAAAATCGTTGGAAATCTGAAAGCTTAGAACAGGATCAAATATCTCCTTCGATTTTACTTTATCAATGTATTCTTTAGGGGCTAATTCAGCACTGTACTTATGGTAATTGGGAATGCGTCCACCTACCTTAATTTCCTTTAGATTCCGGTGCTCACAAAGTTCTTTTCTTGCATCATACAATCTTCTTGCCAGGCGCAGTTGTCTGTATTCCGGATGAACAAAAACTTCAATTCCATACAACACATCTCCTTCATCAAAATGTGTAGAGAAGGTATAGTTTCCGGTGATTTCTTCATAGGTATGCTCATCGCCAAATAGCTTATACTGCACAATGATAGAAAGGGCACAAGCTGCTACTTTTCCATCTACTTCTACACACAACTGTCCGGCAGGAAACAAGGTCAGAAGCTTTTTGATATTAGCCTCTCTCCATATTCCGCCCATACCATCGTAAGCCTCTATCATTGCTGATTTCAAGCCTTCATAATCTTCAATCTTTAGAGGTCTGACTATTACTTCCATAATTATATTTTTAGTGCTGGCTGATGTCCAATCGATAGCCTTTTGTAAAGCCTTTCAACAAGCGTTTTGAGGCTGTAAATTTAATGGTTTTTCATTCCGCGTTTCCATTTATATCAGCAGAGAGTGAACATACCTACGAGGAGGTCTGCTTGGCTGTCTGCTGCGCTACAGGCTTTGCGAAGCAGGCATCTTTTATTTCGCATCCGCTTCCTTTCCAAACCAAACAACCGCAAAGCCTTTGTACAATCCTATCCCAATAGCATTCCAATTATCTTTCCAGATACCGTGATTAATAATAACTCCATTATGTCCTGCGCTCTTCTTCCAGGATTGTAATGCATATTCTGCAGTCATTTCGAAATCGCTGCAGCAGCCATTGGAGCCGCAGGCAATTTCATAACCATTACCTGAATAGCTGGTCAGTTCTTTTGGTTTTGCCCACATACAGGCTGCCTGCGCATGATCCGGAGTGTAGCAACAGGTCGTCCACTTGCCATTTCCCGACCAGCTATGTGCATTACAATTTCCTTTGTCCGGTTTGTTTTCGACGAGGTCTTTTACGTGTGTCTGCGCTACAATTACTAATGATGCAGATAAGGGTATTACAGGCAAACCTTTCTCCTTGCGATAGTCCATCAGAAGCTTGTATAATTTTTGTTCTTCCTTCGTTAAGCTCTGAGCGTTTACTGATACCGAACACAGAATAAAAGAAATTACAATGAGGATGTATTTCATTTTCATAACCGTTGTTGCTTTTAATTTTGAATACTTCGATGGGGCGCGGGCTAAATTTAACTATGGTTTATCTCTACCTGCGAACCTTTCTTTACCCAATAGAAAGTTTATAGCCCTCGTCACATTTTCCATAATTTTTTCTTCTGATTTCAGATGGGAAATATACCTTACTATTTCTTTTTGTCGAGAAGGTGGCAATTGTTCAAAAACAGATTTAGCCGTTTTACTATGGCCTATAGCTTCTTTTAACGCAGGATGCATTTCAATTCTTCTTTCTTCCGGATCGAAGGAAATGACAACCACAATTTTCTCACCGATTCTTTTCGGTGATTGCTCCAGCATTTTTGTATTGATGTAAAGCCTCCATTCGCCGGCATATTTTACAAGTGTTTGCAAATAGGGATTCTTATTGATCAATCCGCGAATCGGAATAGGACCTTTATCCCGTTTTGCCTCAAGAAAAATTGATTTTAAAACAGGTTCAGGAACGGACACGTATGGATTTATGCCAATGATTTTTATGTCCGCTGAAAATTTGTGTTGAGTAGGTTTCATTCTGATTGCTATTCTTTTAGTGAAACACAGCCAAACATGTTAGCACAGCAAATATATTATAACATCACTACTTAATCAGGCAAGCCGTCCTCCCAACTTGCTTTTTCAACCTGTTCAATAAAATCCCTTTCTTTTTATTTACAAGGCTAACCATGAAAAATTTAAACAGACTTTCTGAATAAAGAGAACAAAAAAGGGGAGCAAGATTTACTTGCTCCCCTTTTCCCAAAATTATAAATTCGTTTACTAAAGTTTGATAAATTTAATGCTGGTAATATCTAATTTTTTCCCGGTAATAATTTGGGCTATGTAAGGTGCTGATGGCAAAGTACTCACATCAATATTCTCGACAGCATTTCGTGTAGACACAGCGCCCATTACTCTTCCGTGCATATTCAGGATACGGATTTCTGATGCACCAACCAAGCCTGCAATGTTAATATATTCAGTTGCCGGATTAGGATAAAGAACTACGACAGGAGAGGTTGCAGAACAACGCACTTCAGTTGAAATCACTTTAGACAAAGAATAGGTTTCATCCGGTTCAACCAAAGCCAATCGGTAGTAGTTAATTCCATCAAGGGCAGTCAGATGTTTAAAGGTATAAGTTGAACTGTCCCCTGTTGGTGTAAAAGTGCTGATAGTAGTAAACAAGACGCTGTCGGTACTGTGTTGCAGAAGATACTTCGCAATTTTCGGTTCTTTACCGACTTTGAATTCAACATCCACATCGCAGGCCATACTAGCTGCAGTAAATGCAAGCAATTGCGCACCGGCAGCCGGTCTGAAGGATTCACTTGATTTAGTGAAAAATGCAATTGGATCTATAGCAGAAGTGGCAAAAGTAGAATAGGAGCGCGAATTCATGTGAGAGCCGGTCACCAATCCTGCTGTACTCAAGACGCCAACCAATCCGCCGACTTTACTGTTTTCCTGCCAGGATGTAATACTGTAATCATCACCACTCAGGTTTTCTTCAACTCCGCTCCACCGTGTTACAAAATTGTAAAATTCTTTATAAACCGGTTGATTAGTTGCATCATTATGCTGCAGCGTCACAATACTGTTGGCTTTCGCAGTATCTGCATAAATATTCCAGGTACGGTCCACACCGTCCTGCAAGGTAAATGGCGTATTCTCTACAGAGGCACTGGTGTTATAATCCTGAACAGCAATGTGCAAGGTATTGGGGCGGATATTTTCAACCTGAGCAGGCGTATAATCATTTGTATCAATCCCTACAGGAAAAATCCACTTACCGGAGAAGTTCTCTTTTACGATGTGGCCTGCACCATTTGTAACAGCATATTTTTTAGGAGTAAAGCCATCCTGGCTTGCATTGGTTGAAAAAACAAGATCGTTATTTCCTAAAATTAACTGCGTACCATTTGCATCCCATTTAACCCCACCTTCTATTCTTGTGGTCGAATTAATCAACTCAATATCTTTTGGATTATTCAAGTGTACAATTGCGTCCATCGGGATATTTCCGCCATCAAGAAATTGGACTCCTGTTTCTTTGGAATAAGCAGTCAGATAAGAACTTGCAGCAGTCCAGGATGAGCTGATAGCGGGTCTGTAGGTATCAACGATTAATTCACCACCGGGGGTTGTATTGGTCAAAACACTACCATCTGAAACTTTTGCGGTTACTGTGTTTTTCCACACTTTACCATAGAATTTCACTGTTGCTCCTTTATGAATAATAATGTTTCCATCATTAATCATATTTCCATGAATTGTCAATACTGCATTGGAATCAACTTCAATTATTCCTCTATTGGAAACGGCACCATAAATATCCAGCATACCGTTTACGCCTAATTCCAAAACGCCGGCAAGGTCAATATCCACATCACCTCCAAAGGCCTGGGGGCTATTGATAAAAGTGCTGTAATTCAAATAAGTTCCCTTATCAGCAGATGCGCCTGTTTGACCTTGCGATACAAAAGCAGAAAACAAAAGGGCGAGCGTGAAAAACTGGAATAACTTAAATGATTTCATTAGTAAACTGTACTTATTGTATTATATGCTTACTATACCAAAAACCATTCCACAATTATATCTAATCGGGGAATTTTTAAATATAAATTTTGAAATGCAAAAAACTGCTGTAAATCAGCAGTTTGAAACCTAAATAAAACCAGAAAATTTATAGGAAATATTCTCCACTTCCTGTATAAAGCTGAGACTAAGGAGTCGAATAAAACCTTTTCTGGCTGGTTTGAAGAATCCCTATTTCGGAGGAATTCATAGCCTTGGGAAAAATAATTAATTCTGACTGATCATTATCATGATACCAGGATCCGGAAAAGGTAGGGATTCCGCCAACATAAAAAGTCCCGGTTGTGCTGGCCGTCATTGATGGTGCAGAAGATGCCACCATAGTGCCACTTAACCATATTTGCATAACAGAGGGGCCCGCCACAAGTACATAATTACGTAAGGCTCCGATTGAAGCTGTGTTTATGTAAGTCAGGCGATTATAACCATTACCGACATCGAAATGTAAATTATTCCCTTCATTGATGTGTGCCTGCCATCTGTTCGTTCCACCATCAGCATACCCGAATGAAGAGGTATTGCCGGACGAAGCTTCAGCAACAAGGGATGCGGTGCCTATGTACCCTGATGCAAACATTGTTGCACTTGCAATTGTTGCACTCAGAACGGTACTACTGCTATTGATAAATCTGATGGCTGCTCTCGAATTGGATGTTTCCAGTGTTCCTGCATTGACAATTCTGGGCTGTTGTGAAGTTGTGGCCTGAGTTACATGTCTTGCATTTCCGCTTTGGTCGTACCAGGTAACAACATAGGCACTTGTCGACGCGTAAAAAGTACTAAATGTAATTTTAGAGCCGAGTGTGGCACCTCCGCCTGCAGTAGTAATGGTGATAATACTGTTGGCACTTACTACTCCATTCGCATCAAATGCAACATCACCCTGGGCATCCGTTCCGGTATTCACTCTTCTTACCCGCATTGCGGGACCTGTATAAGCATTTTTAAGTCTGCGTACACTATAGGCTACAGAGGCAGATACAGTAGGAATCTGATCCAATAGATAAGCTCCCTTATTCAAGGCCCAAAACATTTGTTGAGGGGCCTGAGCAGATGATTTGAAGGAAAACAGACTGACTACAACAAGAAATAAAACACCTGACAGGTAGTTAATATTACTTTTGTAAATTTTAAAATCAAAGTGTCCCATAGTAAATCCTTTGATTAGCATAAAGAATGGTCCTTTGGTTTGAGGGAAGTGTTCGTGGGAATACAATTAATTCGAAGACAGGATCATTGTCAGTCATTCCCCGGCTCATAAAAGAGCTGCTAAGAGAAAATGTAGTAGCAGTTCTAACTGTGGAACAATCAGCATAAATACAATGAGCAACGGAAGGATAAAAAGGTGTTAAAACATTATCTATATACATCGTACCTGTGTACCAAAAATCATCAGGATTATTATCACCATATCTCATTGATGCAATATTCCCACATCTGATAGAAAAATCTGAATTTGCCGGTACGCTAACTAAATATTGATATCCGGAAGAAGAGGTTCCGTTGAACGCTTTTCGTACTGCAGAAAAAGATTGTATATTCATAGATGGAGCTAGCATAAGATCAGAAACATCCTGAAATATAATTGCTGGCAATCCATTTTCTCTATCTACTACACCATTATTTACAATCCGGGGTTGATTGGCATTGGTTGTTTGTTCTAAATCTTTGCCATTCCCACTCTGGTCATACCATATTTGTATAAAAGCTTCTCTTGGGCTTGGTACGAAAGATTTTAAAGCTGCAGTATCCAGGGATCCATTTGCGGTAAAACCAATATCCAAAGTTCCCCCTCCGCTACCATTTCTCCTTACTCTTATTGCCGGTCCTGTATAGTTACAGTTTAGTCTGCGCAAACTGTACGCAGCAGAAGGACTAAAATTACTTTGAGCCAACACTGCACGGCATTTGTTCAATGCCCAAAACATTTGTTGGGGTGCCTGAGCAAATATATTGAAGTAGATAAAGAGAAATACAAATGTATTGATTACAATTCGTTTCATTTAATTGTAGTTATTTCCGATTGTCCACCAAAATGTTGAACCATCGTAAAAATAGGTCAAAATATCCACAGCATTCGCAGTTGTGGTAAGCAAAGCAACTCCACCACCACCATTGATCACTTTTGAACCGGCAGGCAAGGTCAATGTGCGACTACCAGTCCCATCCTGAACAACTTTCAGCAAACCATACATTCCAGTTGTTGCGTTTGTAATGGAAAGGGTGCTGTTGGAAGTAAGTGTTA
>DLGS01000209.1:0-303 GCA_002482815.1 Bacteroidetes bacterium UBA7688 | reverse complement strand
ATATAGTGTTGCGAAATTGGGTGCACTTATTGTACTGTCAGCTTTTATTTTACCACCCACTTCCAGCGTTGCAGTATTTGAAGTTTTACCTACGCTCAAATTACCTTGTGTATAAATATCCTGGGTATTTGTTGTTGCCTGTACACTGCCACCGATAACATTAAATGGTTCTTTAGAAATAGAGGATGAATTTATACGCCTAACAATATTGCCCGCAGTTATCATCAAAACACTGTCATTTGTACTGCCACTTTGCAATCCGGCTACAGATAGTGTGTTAGCAGCGGTTGTTGTTATGGTAGC
>DLGS01000347.1 GCA_002482815.1 Bacteroidetes bacterium UBA7688 | reverse complement strand
TGTATCCACGGTGGTCATACGGACGATCCCAACCGCGCGCATCTTACACCATTGTATGCATCCAGCACATATACTTTCGACAGTACAGAGCAGGGCGTGAATGTCTTTTCGGGAAAAGAGCCGGGCTATATTTATGGTCGTTTTGGTAATCCGACCATTGAAGAAGTGGAGCGCAAAATAGCTTTGCTGGAAGCATTTGGTCTTAAAGATGCCGAAGGTGCTGATCTTAAATTATATGCGATTCTGCATGCCTCGGGAATGGCGGCCATCGCCACAATGTTATTGTCTAATCTGAAGTCCGGTGACAAAATCATCTCCCATCCTTCTTTGTATGGCGGCACGCAGGAAATGATTGACAAAGTGCTCCCTTCGTTGGGCATCAGCACAGTAATTGTGGATATGCACAACGAAACGGAAGTTACCAAAGCTATTCAGGCAGATTCGGCTATTAAAATGATGTACCTCGAAACGCCTGCTAATCCTACCTTGCAATGCATTGACCTGGAGATGCTGAGCGCTCTCGGCAAACAGAATAAGCTGGTAGTTTGTGTGGACAATACTTTTTGTACGCCCTTGTTGCAACAGCCATTTAAGTATGATGTTGATTTTGTGATTCACTCTACCACCAAATTTTTGAATGGTCACGGAACCGCTATTGGTGGTATCCTTGTCGGAAAAGATGCCGGCAGAATGAATGCTGACGTGAAGAAAATGCATCGCTTATTGGGTGGCAACAGTAATGCTTTTGACGCTTTCCTTTTGGGTAATGGTTTGCGTACACTATCCTTAAGAATGGAACGCCATTGCAGCAATGCAATGAAAGTAGCACAGTTTTTTGAGCAACATAGCAAGGTAGAAACCGTAAATTATCCGGGGCTTTCTTCCCATCCGCATCACAGCATTGCCAAAAAGCAAATGAAAGAATTTGGCAGCCTGATGAGCATCGAAGTTGTGGGCGGTTTTGACGCAGCAGCGGCCTTTATGAACAAATTGAAATTATGCACCAACGCTGTTTCTTTAGGAACCTGTGATACCTTAGTTTCTCATCCTGCATCCACTACCCATGTGGGTGTAAGCCGCGAGCAGCGTATTGCTTCAGGTATTTCTGATGGTTTGATTCGCATCAGCATCGGAATGGAAACGGTTGCTGATATTATAGCAGATTTCGAACAGGCACTATCGTAGTTCAATAAATAATTTTAAACCAGAAACGTCCGGAATTACCGGACGTTTTTTTGTGTTATTTTGCAGAGCATTTTAAACCGTTTTTTTTTGAAGCCACTTTCCATTGTCATTATTACCTACAATCGCCCGGACGATTTGCTGCTTTTGTTGCAAAACATAGCGCAGCAGAATGATGCGATGCGCTTACTGGAAAGCGTAGTTATTATTGACAATGCCTCTAACCTGAGCTATAAACCAGTTAAAGATTTTATTGCCGCACAAGCGCTGCCCTTCAATTATGTATGGAGCAACGAAAATCTGGGCGTGGCCAGAGGCAGGAATAAAGCCATCACTATGGCTGAAGCACCCATTGTTATTACCATTGATGATGATGCTTATTTCAGGGATAAGGATGCACTTTTGCAAATTGAAAAGCTCTTTTCTTCGCAATATGCGCTGGAAAATAACGTGGGTGTTTACTGCTTTAAAGTGTTTTATGGTAGCACCGGCGAATTGCAGGCAAACGCCTTTCCACACAAAAAAATTGAGGATTATAGAGACAAAGAAAAATTTCTGAGTTATTATTTTATCGGTTGCGGACATGCCATTCGTAAAGAAGTCTACAACAAAGCAGGCATTTATCCGGTTGACTTTTTTTATGGAATGGAAGAATACGACTTGGGTTACCGGATTTTGGAATTAGGTTATCGTATTGCATATGATAGTTCTGTTGCCATTATACACAATGAATCGCCCGTGGGACGCACACCTCACGCCGAAAAAATGCAAATGCTTTGGGTGAATAAAAGCAAAGTGGCTTACCGGTATTTACCGAAAAAATACTTTTACACCACAGCAATAATGTGGTCAATCGAGTTTTTGAAAAAAACATCCTTCAACTGGAAATTATTTTTTGAAGGCTGGAAGAAAATCAGTGACATTTCTCCTTCTGAGCGGAAGCCCATCAGTGAGAAAACGGTGGAATTTATAAAAAGTGTAGAAGGCCGGATGTGGTATTAAACAGACATTAAAATGAATTTGAGAATAACGGTTGTAACCATTTGTTTTAATAATCCTGAGGATGTGAAGAATACCTGCGCATCAGTGGATGCCCAAATGCTAAAACCATTCGAGCATATTATTGTAAACGGCTCGACGACCGGAGATATAGCGGATTGGCATAAAAGTGTTGCACAGCCTGCATATCGGACATTTATACATGAGCGTGACAAAGGAATTTCAGATGCTTTTAATAAAGGAATTCTTCATGCAAAAGGAGATATTATTGTGCTGCTGAACAGTGCGGATGAATTTGAAAATGAGAATGTTTTAGGAATCGTTACCGAACAATTTGCTGATGATCCGGAATTGAAATGGCTGCATGGAAAATATAAATTTAACCGTGGCGGAATTTGGGTAGAGCTTGGTAAGACTTACGATAGGGCACTTTTGTACCGTGGTATGCGCGCTATTTGCCACCAAACCATGTTTGTCAAAAAAGAGCTTTACAACAAATACGGTTTGTATGATGTGGAATTAAAGCTGGCGATGGATTTTGATTTTCTGGTTCGCATCCGCGATGAGAAATTTATTTTCCTTCAGGAAGTCATGGTAAAATTTGCACCCGGAGGAACCAGCGCTATTCATGTCAGCAAAGGTTTAAATGAAAACACTTTGATTATTGACAGGTATCTTGGCTACAGCATCAAGCACCGGATTTGGCGTACACGTATCCTGATACTAAGTACCTTACTTTCCTCTGAACTGGGAAAAATATTGTACAAACTAAAGGTAAAAATGAAACTGGAGAATATGTAGTTATTCCGGCTGGCTTGATTGCAGCCATTGCAACATTTTCTTTACACCACTCACCCTGTCCACTTCAGGTTTCCAACCTGTTGCTGATGTTACTTTTGTAATGTCAGCAATAAAGACTTTCTGATCGCTTTCTCTTGGTTCAAGGCGGGTGTAATTCATTTTAATATCCAATTCAGATTCCAGAATCTGAAACAATTCCAGCAGAGAAAGGCTGTTACTCATTCCGCCGCCAATATTAAACACCTTGCCTTTCATTGTTTCGATATTATCGATAACAGAAATGTACAATCTTACTGCGTCGTCTGCATGCAAGACATCTCTTACTTGCTTACCATTGCCGGATATGGTAAAAGGTTCTCTTAAAGGATTTTGTTTTATTTCTAATGCTTGTTGACAAAACCATCCTATCCAACCCTGGTCGTAAGTAGCAAACTGGCGGCCACCATAGATGGTAGAGTGGCGGAATACCACACCGCGAATGCCGAACAATCTCGAAAAATCAAGAACATACTGGTCAGCACTACCTTTTGAACAGCCGTACGGAGAGTGAAAATCGAGTGTTTCATTCTCATCAAAACCATTTGGCTTTTCTTCTACTTTATAACGTAGTTCGGTTTCAGTGAAATTGTATTTTTCCAGGTCGCCATACACTTTATTGGTAGAGGAATAAACAATAAGACAATCACGTTTGTACTTACGGATGCTTTCCAGCATATTTAAGGTTCCCAATGCATTGATTTCAAAATCAAGTCTCGGATTTTGAATGGAAGTTGTCATCGCAACCTGGCCTGCCAAATGAAAAATGACATCCGGCATAATTGCTTCAAAAACACTTTCAACCTCGGCAGCATTTCTTACATCTGCTTTATGAAACTGCACACTGAGATTGCTTTTCAGCCATTCCAGATTTTGCTCGCTACCCAATCTGCTCAGGTTATCGAGGATATGAATTTCGTAATTTTTGTCTTTTAAATTGTAGGCAATATTGCTGCCTAAAAATCCGCAGCCACCGGTAATTAATACTTTCATCGTAAATGACTTTTTTCTATTTCAATTGTGCGTTTCAGGCCGTCTTCCAGAGAAATTTTGGGTGACCAGCCAAGCTTTTTCATTGCATCGATATTGATACTGGAATCCATTATTTCATTGGGTCGATAAGGAATAACCCCAAAATTCAGATTGGTATTTTCGTTATGGCAAAAGCGTTTCAGCGTCTCAACAAAATTCCGGATAGAAATCGTAGTATCTGATGCAATAAAGAAATCGTGGAATCCTGTTTTGTTCTCAAATGGATACGTCATTACTGACTGGAATGCATTGACAACATCATCGATGTAAATGAAATTTCTTTTTTGTTCACCCAGGGTCAAATCAATGCCAGGTTTATTTTGCAGCAACTCGCTGATAATATGAGAGACGAATTTGGTTTTGTCATCCAAGGGGCCGTAAAAATGCTCCAGTATCATATTGATGCAAAGCATGTCTGCCGAATAAGTCTGAAACCAATCCCTGAATTGTTTTTTAGAAAGACTGTAATGATTAATTCTTTTGTCTAAAAAGGTATCGGTATTGATAAAGGTCGAAATCCCGTTTAGTTTCGAAAAATGCAAAAGCTTTAAGGGCAGAATAAGATTTGCTTCTATGATTTGCATTTGCGGGACGTCCTTTCTTCCATAGTCTGTTGCGCAATGAATAACAATATCCGGTTTGCTTTGCGCAACAATTTCTTCAATTTCCAACTCGTCGATATTGAATACCGTAACCTTGTCCAACAGATCGTCAATTCTATAGAGGTTGCTGATGTTGCGCACAATAATGGACACATCATTCTGCTCAGCAACATTCCTTAAAATATTGCTTCCTAAAAATCCGGAGGCACCAGTGATGAGTATCCTGCTCATATCTTAAGAAAGGAATAGTTTGAAAATAAAAAGAAAGTTAGCATTTACCGCTTGCATTTCTTTCAGAATGTTCCTGTGTATTTTTCCCAGTTTGAAATAACGCAGCCATGTAATTGCCTTAAGGTTTGGCAAAAGCGACTTTTTGTAGGTTTTTACGAAATGAAATTTGGCCCAGTCATAATGCAATTTTAATCCGTTTGCCTGTTGCGCCATCACAGTGATAGAACTGCCATGACTTCTGAATCTTGCCAACGGCTCATTGATAATTTTAATGAACGGATAACTGGCAGAATTGATTAAAAAGGTCAGTACATCGGGTCCGGCGCCGGTTTTATTAAAATCAATATGGTCTGAATTCGGGATGATTTCTGAAATAGAGTTTCTTAATTCATCTGTCCGAAATAAGGCACAAGACGGAGAAACAGGGAAGCGCTTTTTGTTCTGGAATAAAATTTCGTTGTAATAATCTTCAACTTTCGTTTTTGAAAAACCTTCGAAAGTGTTGGTGTAATAAACACCTTCGCTCGTAAATTCTTCAATGCCTGTCATTACAAAAGCGACATCCTTTTCAAAACTGCCGAAAGTTTTTTCGATAAAATCAGGTTTGATTAAATCGTCGGACCAAAGGATGAGTGCATACTCGCCCGTAGCCTTTTCCATCGCTTTTTTCCAGTTTTTTACCGCTCCCAGATTTTCATCATTACTGAAAATTTTCACACGGCTATCCGCCCTGCTGATTTTTTCCAGCAAGCTCCAGGTATTGTCCGTACTGCAATTGTCGTTTACAATTACCTCGATGTTGGTGTAAGTTTGACTAAGGGCACTATTGATGGTTTCTTCAATTAAATCAGCTCTGTTGTATGCCGGAATGCAAATACTAATTAAAGGCTGAACCATCTTATTGCTTTAGGAATTTCGAAATAATATCCATCATATAATCATAGTGGTCGGCATTCAGACCAGGCCAAACGCCAAGCCAGAAGCTGCGATTCATAATGATATCTGTGTTGGTCAGATCTCCGACAATTCTTTTCTCGATATTTTTGTAAGCCGGTTGTTTGGTCAGGTTTCCTGCAAAAAACAGTCTTGTGCCTATTTTATTTTGTTCCAGAAATTGAACCAGTTTATTTCTGTCAATTCCACTGTCTTCACGAATGGTCAGCATATTGCCAAACCAGCTTGGTTCACTGTTTTCAGTTGCTTTGTGCAAAATAAAATGGTCTTCAAACTGTGCTAATCTTTCGTTCAGCAATGCATGATTCTCTCTTCTTTTGGCAACAAATGCATCTGCTTTTTTCAATTGGCTTAAACCGATTGCGGCCTGCATGTCCGTTACTTTCAGGTTGAAGCCGATGTGAGAATATGTATATTTATGGTCGTACCCATAAGGAAGGTCGCCTAATTGCCATTCAAATCTTTTGTTGCAGGTATTATCACAGCCTGTTTCACAAAAACAATCACGTCCCCAGTCTCTGAAGCTTTTAGCAGTCAGAAAAAGTTTCATATTGTTGATCAGCACTGAACCACCTTCACCCATTGTGATATGGTGAGCAGGATAAAAAGAAACCGTGGCCATGTCGCCGAAAGTTCCGGTTTTTTTGCCTTCGTAGGTTGCTCCCAAAGAGTCGCAATCATCTTCAATCACCCAAAGGTTATGCTTCCTGGCAACTTCCATTACCTTGGTCAGGTTAAATGGATTTCCCAAAGCATGAGCAACCATAATGGCTTTTGTCTTAGGCGTAATCGCTTCTTCCAGTAAGGTTACATCAATATTATAGGTTGGAATTTCTACATCCAGGAATACAGGGACGCAGCCATATTGAATCATTGGATTAACCGTAGTAGGAAAACCTGCAGCAACAGTTATGATTTCATCTCCCGGTTTGATTTGCCTTTCTTTCAGGTTTGGAGAGGTCAAGGTATAAAAAGCCAACAAATTGGCTGATGAGCCTGAATTAACCAATAAGGATGTTTTGGAGCCAAAGTATTTTGCAAACTCTTTCTCAAATTGTTCGCCATAAGGTCCTGTTGTCAGCCAACCGTCGAGGCTCGCATCCACGCTATGTAGTAAATCATCAGCATCCAATACTTTCCCTGTGACAGGAATGTAATTTTGCCCTGGTACAATCGTTTGTTTTACGCGTTTTTCGGCAATTGATCTTAATTGGTTTAATAATTCTGAATCAAAGTTTTTATACATGACAGGATGACGTATATGATTTGTGCTAATAAATGTTTTTAAAGCGCTCAAAAAGCTGCAAACAAAGGTAGCTTAAATATTTGTTCAAAAATTACCGGATCAAAGTAATATCCCCTTTAAAGAAGACTTCTTCTTCCTTATGGTTTTTCCCTTTTAATAAATAGAAATAGGAGCCCATTTCACATTCTTTACCTTTAAATGTCCCGTCCCAGGGAGTGGATATTGTGTTTGTCGTGAAGACCATATTTCCCCAACGGTTATAAATGCTGAATTCAGTCAATACAAAATCGCAGATGTATATTGGCGAAATCTTGTCGTTTATCTGGTCATTATTAGGTGTAAAAGCATTTGGGATTTTTACTACAGACTTTCCATCATAAAAGACCGTAATGGTATCTTCGCTATAACAGCCATTTTCATCCCAGCCCCTAACTGTAAATACTGTTGTTGCTGGCGGATATACTTTTGTAGAGGAAGAAAAGTTGCTTTCCGCATAGACTGCGGGAGTCCAACTGTATTGTAAAGCGCCTGAAGCAGATAAAACAACATTTGTGGTACAGTTTACAATCAAATTATCACTTATGGCCTGGACTTTAGGATTGGGGTTCCCAGTCACCAGCACGGTATCCATATCAGTACATCCGTTAGAATCAATCCCGGTAACAATGTAAACGACACTACCGGATATCAGGGCCCTGGGATTAGCTATCTTATTATCGGTTAATCCCTTTGCAGGGGACCATTCATAATATTTTGCTCCGCTGGCATTCAATTGAATTTCATCGCCATTACATCCGACAATTTCCTTTGGTGATGCCGTGACATTTATTAAACTATTGATATTAATAATGACCACTTTTGTAACAGAATCCTTTTTCCCGGTGCTGTCTGTAACGATTAATTTCACATTATAGGTGCCTGATAATGCATATTCATGTTCCGGGTTTTTTAAAGTGGAGGTATCACCGTCACCAAAATACCAAAGCCAATATTTTATACCAATATGGCTTGTTGTGGTGAGATCCTTGAATATAACGGTTTTACAACCTTTTTTGGTAAAATTGAAATTGGGAGTGATGGTGTTTATTATTGGTGGTGCACATGGTGTTGCTGATGTATATAATACACTAGTGACGGTAGGGTCCGGAACGGTTAGAAAAGAAACATTTGTAATACTCGCAAAAGATTTTGCTGTATTTAGCGTTACAACCGGATTGCCGAAAAGTTGCCCGGAGACATTGACAATACAATTTGTAGATGTTATGGGTAGTGCGGTATCAAACTCAACTTTAAAGATGTCCTGGTTGCCGACCAGGTTAACCGGATCATATATTGCAGACCCAACACCAGTTATTTTCCCGTTTTTAAACTCGGTTCCCACTAAAGCCTGATTTCCGGTATTGCCAAAAGTTCTGGTGTAAACCTTAGACATAGAAGGGTTAGACAGATCTTTGATTTTAGTAATTACTACATCGCTTATGTTCTTAATCGGACTGTAACAATAAAGTTTATCCCACTTGTCATTCGAAGCATTTTGAAAAAGGTATATTTCTGACGCTGAAACAACTTTGGAATGGATCGTATTTGACCAGACAAATCCGCTAAGCGGATATTCTACAACTTTCGGATTTAATCCGGTTGTATCGAATGAAATAAGTGAAGGAAAACAATTTGATGTGCCATAAGAACTGGCAAGAAATCCATCAATGTATATTTTTGAATCTACAATGTTCAGATTATCCATAAAATTAGAGTTGTTGGAGGAAGAAATTGTTGATGTATAATCAAATCCTCTGCTCCATAGGCTTGTGCCATCACTCTCCTGTACTGCAAAGAGATTTCCGTCATAATAAGTTGAGCCACCATAATAGAAACCGGAGCAAATTAATTTGCCAGACAGATATTTAATCCCATGAATCTCGTTACCGCCAGAGATGTAATATTTTTTTGCCCAATTGATAGATCCGGTACTCGAGAGGTTTACAATTAGTCCTCCATTCAAGGATGGATTTCCAAAATCATATAATCCTGCACAAACGATATTGTTTGACCCGGGTATTTCTACAACGCCAAAGAAAATTTCCCCGTGACTGGTTGCTTTAAATATTTTTTTCCAAAGAATATTCCCTCCCGCATCAAATTTGTATACTGCAGCCTGATTATCATTATAGGGGCCGCCCAATGATTGGTAAACATAGCCGACAGCGACACACCCTCCATCAGAAGTTGGCGTTACTGCCATAAACCTATCGTGATTTGCCGTGCTGATTTCTTTTGACCATAAAACACTGTCGGACTTATTAATACAACTTATAAATGCATCATTGTCGCCTGATGATGTTAATTTTGATCCCACAATGATTCTGTTGCTGTCATTTAGAACAGCTGTAGCCATTCCAACACCGCTAAATCCGCTTTTGCCAAAATACTTTTGACTGACCTGACCTGAACTGCAATAATAATTCAGGAGAGCAAGGAAAAAAACAAGGGAGTATTTCATGTATGAGAAAATTAATCGATCTCAAACTTAAAAGATTAAGTCTTATTTATTCATTTAAGTTTTTTAACGGTATCATTTTGCCAACGAACGGTAAAATCGACCATAAAATGACAAAAACTGCTCCCTATTGAACTATTTTATTTATTGATTAATGAAGACAGATTAATTTTTTACTTTTGCTATAATTAAATAATCGAAGAGATGTTGAAAACAGGAAATACAGTGGTGAGCATTTACACCGAAATGACACCAAATCCGGAAACGATGAAATTTGTGGCCAATAAACTATTGTACGCCAGCAAAAGCATCGATTTTCAGGATGAATCTGCTGCCGGCCCTTCGCCGCTTGCCAAAGAACTATTCGCTTTCCCATTTATACGCAGTGTTTTTATTGCCAGCAATTTTGTAACACTTACCAAAACGCCTGAAACCCAATGGGAAGAAGTGATTCCTACCATTCGCGAGTTTTTGAAGGAATACCTTGAAAGCGATAAGGCCATTATCAACGAAAGTGAGATTGTTGCTGCCAAAAATGACAATACCATTAATGCTGATGATACCGATGTTGTTGTTCGCATTAAGGAATTACTGGAAAACTATGTAAAACCGGCGGTTGAAATGGATGGCGGCGCTATCAGTTTCCGTGGTTATAATGATGGAGTGGTTTCGCTGATGTTGCAAGGTTCCTGCTCAGGTTGTCCCTCATCAATGATTACCCTGAAATCGGGTATTGAGGGGATGATGAAGCGTATGATTCCTGAAGTAACAGAAGTTGTTGCTGAAGCAGAGTAATTTTATAAGTTTAATGATAAATAAAAAGAGGATAACTGTTTTAGTTATCCTCTTTTACTTTTGTAACAGATTTAAATATCTCTGTATTCTTTACCTGTCATCGATATAAATACGTCTTCGAGACTGGCAGCCCTTACTTCTTTTTTTCGTTCGAAGCCTGTGGCAATGAGTTTGTCAATCAGTCCGTTCGGGGTATCAATCGAAATGATTTTTCCGGCATCCACAATCGCTACCCGTTCGCACAATTCTTCGGCTTCATCCATATAATGTGTGGTGAGTACAACAGTCGTTCCTCTGTCGCGCACTTGCCGGATGAGTTCCCACAAATTGCGTCGCGCCTGAGGGTCCAGCCCTGTTGTAGGTTCATCCAGGAATATAATTTTTGGTTCGTTGATTAAAGTTGTGGCAATAGAGAAACGCTGTTTCTGTCCGCCGGACAATTCTTTGTATTTGTTTTTGCTTTTTTCGCGCAGGTTCACCATATCCAGCAAGGCAAGCGGGTCTACATCTTTATTGTACAATCCGCCAAACAATTCGATAATCTGCACCAGGCTAAGCATCGGATAATAGCCTGCAGCCTGCAACTGAACACCAATAATTTCTTTGATGCGGTTGGGTTCTTTGTCGAGGTTGAAGCCATCGACGATCACTTCCCCTGACGTTTTTTCACGGAGCGTTTCTATGATTTCAAGTGTGGTTGTTTTGCCGGCACCATTCGGTCCCAGCAGGCCAAATATCTCACCCTTATAAACCTCAAAGGATATTCCGTTAACGGCAGTAAAATCATCATATTTTTTAACCAGGTTACGTACACTGATTATGGCTTCGTTCATAGTTTGTTTATTTGCTGCGCAAAGGTAGGGGTGTTTGGCTGATTCAAAATAGAATCAATAGGTCAGGATATTACTTCTGTATCAAAAAGCAAGACCGATGGAGTTTTCCCTGAAAATCAAAAGGGGTGGTGGCAGCAGAAATGTCTTTGACAATCGATGCAGGCAGGGAATCGCGGTCGAGCGAGAAGCCACGGTAATTGTTGGAGAAATAAATTTTGCCTTCTTCGGTACAGGCTTTTAATAGTTTTTTCAGCAAGGGAATATGATCGCGTTGCACGTCAAAGGTTTCTTCCATTTTTTTGCTGTTCGAAAAAGTAGGCGGGTCGCAAACTATAATATCAAAGGTGTCTTTAGGCAATTCGTTAATCACCTGCATCACATCTCCTTGTATAAACTCATGCTTGTCTGAATCATACAGTTTGTTGAATTGCATATTGCGTTTTGCCCAGTTGATATACGTTTTGGAAAGGTCAACAGAAGTTATGCTTTTAGCGCGGCCTTTTGCAGCATAAACGCTGAAAGAGCCCGTGTAGCAAAATAAATTGAGCACTCGCTTTCCTTCTGCTTCAAAACGAACCATTTCGCGCGTCAGGCGATGATCGAGAAACAAACCTGTGTCCAGATAATCGGTAAGGTTGATGATAAAATTCAGGCCGCCTTCGGGAACGATTCTTTCCTGTTTGACGGTGTCAAATTTCTGGTACTGGCCTTCTTTTCCTTCTTTGCGCTGACGCACTTTCATGAAAATAAGTTCGGGATCGAGTTCCGTCACTAAGGCAATCACTTCTTTGCAGGATGCAAGCCAGGCTTCATGTTCGGCTTCTTCCATTCCGTGGCGGCGCTTGTATTCAGCTGCATGAATGGCACCATTATAATTCTCAATGACGAAAGGAAATTCCGGCATATCGTGGTCGTAAAAACGAAAACAAGCTATGTTTTGTTTGCGTGCGATTTTGGCAAAATGTTTATACACCTTGCGTAATCTGTTTTCAAACATCAACAGCTTGTTTTCGGCCACGATAATCCTGATTGAATTTTTATAATTAAACATTGAAGCGGAAATGCAGCACATCTCCGTCGGCAACAATATATTCTTTACCTTCTATACGCAGACGGCCGTTCTCACGACAGGCGGCTTCACTTTTATATTGAACGTAATCGTTGTAAGAAATGGTTTCTGCTTTGATAAATCCTTTTTCGAAATCGGTATGGATAACAGATGCGGCCTGTGGTGCTTTCCAGCCTTTATGAATGGTCCATGCACGAACTTCCTGCACACCTGCGGTGAAATAAGTAATCAAATCCAGCAATTGGTAAGCGCTGCGGATCAGGCGATTCAGGCCGGGTTCTGTCAGGCCATACTCTTCAAGGAATACCGCTTTGTCTTCATCGCTGTCCATTTCTGAAATTTGCGCTTCGATAGAATTGTTCATCACAATTACCTGTGAGTTTTCAGCTGTTGCAGCTGCAATCAATGCTTCAGAGTATTTATTTCCGGTATGAATGGCCGCCTCGTCCACATTCGCAACATATAAAACCGGTTTTTGTGTTAGCAGGAAAATATCTGCGATGGCTTCAAGGTCTTCACCTTCCAATCCCATTCCGCGCACATTTTTACCTTGCTCAAGGTGTGCTTTCACTTTGGTCAGTACTTCCAGGGCAGGCTTAGCTTTAGGGTCTGCTTTTATCATTTTCTCCATGCGCTGCATTTTCTTTTCCACACTTTCGAGGTCTTTAAATTGCAGTTCGGTGTCAATGATTTCTTTATCGCTTACCGGGTTGATTGCCCCTTCTTCACGTAATATATTTTCATCTTCGAAACAACGGATGACATGCACAATGGCATCTACTTCACGGATATTGGCCAGGAATTTATTTCCCAAACCTTCCCCTTTACTTGCACCTTTTACAAGGCCTGCAATATCCACAAACTCAATGGTAGTAGGCACTACACGATGTGGTTGTACCAATTCTTCCAGTTTTTTCAGGCGCTCGTCCGGTACATCGACTAAACCTACGTTTGGTTCAATGGTGCAAAACCTGTAATTAGACGCCTGAGCCTTGGCGCTGTTGCTTACCGCGTTAAAAAGAGTTGATTTACCAACGTTGGGCAAGCCAACGATTCCTACTTGTAAAGCCATTGTATTCTATTAAAATTTTGTGCAAAATACGTTCATTT
>DLGS01000152.1 GCA_002482815.1 Bacteroidetes bacterium UBA7688 | reverse complement strand
GGCCGCCAATGTTTTTATAAATAGGACATGCGTTCAGGCAAGAGCCACAACGGATGCAATACATGCTCTCTCTTACTTCGGGCTGGGCAATAAGATTAGTACGGCCATTATCGAGCATAATGATATACATTTCCTCCGGTCCGTCAGTCTCCTCTTTTTGTTTTGGTCCGCTAAAAACTGTATTGTATGATGTTACTCTTTGACCGGTTCCGAAGGTTGAAAGTAAGGGGAGAAAAAGATTTAAATCTTTAAGATTAGGTATGACTTTTTCTATTCCTACTATCGCTATATGCACCTTAGGCAGTGCTGTACTCAACCTGCCATTTCCTTCATTTTCCGTTACAGAAATGGCGCCTATCTCTGCTATCCAGAAGTTGGCTCCGGTAATTCCTATCTGTGCTGTCTGGTATTTACTACGCAACTTTTCACGTGCCACCAGTGTGAGTTCTGTCGGTGTATAATTAAGGGGCGTACCCAGTTTTTCGTGAAATAATTTGGCAACATCCTCTTTGCTTTTGTGCATTGCCGGTGTTACAATATGGTATGGAGCTTCGCCATCCAACTGTTGGATGTATTCGCCAAGGTCTGTTTCTACCGATTCGATGCCATGTTCTTCCAGAAATTTATTCAGATGAATTTCCTCAGTCACCATCGATTTCGATTTTACAATCTGAGTGGTATTGTGCGCCTGGCAAATGCTTAATATTTGCGCCAGTGCTTCCTCGCCATTATTGGCCCAAAGCATTTTTCCACCGCGGGCGGTAAAGTTTTTTTCGAAAGTTTCAAGATGCTTATCCAGTTCCTCAATCGCTTTCCATTTAATGTTTTTTGCCTTCTTGCGCGCCATTTCCAGCTCCGCAAATTGCTCTTTACCTTTTACAACAGCTGCATTGTATTTCTGAATATTCCAGGAAATTTTACGCTTGTGTTCAAGGTCGTGAGTTTTCACTTCACTTTTGGCCAAAAATATGGATTGCTGCTCTGTCATCGGTAGCAAATATAAACAGTAAAATGTAGAAATTTAACCGAAATCATTGACAGTAAATAAGCTTAGCGCTTCAAAGAATTATTCCAGGTTTGGGTATTAAACTTTTCTTTGAAACCAAAGTCTGAAAGCCGAAGCTTCAATCTTAATATTTTTATATTTGCTAATCTCAAAAAACAAACTTATGCTCAGAATTAAACACTACTTTTTACTATTGCTGGTCTTTTTAGCCGGCCCTACGTTTGGCCAGTGGACGCCAACAGCCAATCTTACCATCTTTTCTGAAAATGGAGCAAAATTCTATCTGATTCTTAACGGAGAACGGTATAATGACATCCCGCAGACTAATATCAGGATTGAAGAATTACCCAACCCCTATTACAATTGCAGGATAATTTTCGAAGATAAAACCATTCCTGAAATTAGTAAAAGCGCCTTAATGCTTACTGATGCGAATGGCATCATGCAGGATGTTACCTACAGAATTAAAAAAGACAACAAGGGCAGGAACGTACTTAGATTTTATTCTTTCGTACCTGCTCAGCAAAATATGGCGCGACCATCAAATTGTGCGACGTACAGATTCGGGAATCCAAACAGAATGTTGAATAACAGTAATGGCTCTTATACTGAAACGACTACTATTCAGCAGAGCAGCATCGAACCAATCACTATTAATATGAATGTCGGGGGAGCTAATTTAGATATGAGCCTGCCTGCAAATACCGGTATAAACACCACAACAGTTACCAGTTCTTCAGGCAGTAATATCCGACGTGACAACTATGATAATGACAACAGGCAATATTCAAACCGCGGAAACAACAACAGCAATAATCGAAATAACAAAAGAGGCTGTAATGTTTCGATGAATTCAGGTGATTTTAATGAAGCAAAAGCCACTGTAGCCAACAATAGTTTTGACGAAACCAAATTATCTACTGCCAAACAAATTATTTCTTCCAATTGTGTCAGCACAAATCAAATTATAGCTTTACTCAGCACATTCTCTTTTGAAGAATCCAAACTCGATTTCGCAAAATATGCTTATGAATTCTGCACGGACAGAAATAATTATTTTAAAGTTTCAAATGCTTTTACGTTCGAAAGTTCCAAAACAGAACTAAATGCTTATGTTCAAAGTATGAGATAGTAATCTTAAAATTAGTCCCCAAGGCGTTGTTTGTTAAAAACAACGCCTTTTTTTTAAGTTTTTTTAAACCCCTTAAAAAAAATACGCTACTACCTTTACCACAACTAAATGATGAATCTATGAATTACGTAAAATTTTACCCCAGTTTATTTTTAGGCGCTATACTTCTGATGGGCTCTTGTGTGTCTCAAAAAAAATATAAAGACCTTCAGGCAAGAGCGAGTCGCCTTCACAATGATAGTGTTTCATTATACAATCAGGTGCTAGGCCTCAATGGTTCGCTTAACAAAGTGCAGATGGAGAATGAAATGACAAGTTCCAAACTTCAAAAAAGCAACCAGCAATTAAGTTCTTCCAATGAAACGATTGCCCAGCAACAGGCACGTCTGGCAGAATTGCAACAGCGTATTGAACAACAAAGGCAAGCTTCGGAAGCGCTGCGTAAAACAATTGCTGATGCGATGGTTAATTTCAATGCAGAGCAGCTCACCGTAACCTTAAAAAACGGCAAAGTATATGTGAGTATGTCTGAAAAATTACTGTTTGCATCAGGTAGCGCAGAGGTAAGTCAGGATGGCAAAAGCGCCCTATCCAGTCTGGCAAAGGCACTTAACCAGAACATGGATATCAATATAAATGTGGAGGGCCACACTGATTCTATTCCGATTGTGAAAAAATTCCAGGACAACTGGGCGCTTAGCGTTGCCAGAAGTACTGAAATAACCCGTATTCTCGTAAAAGACTATTTTGTCAATCCTACACGCATTATCAGTAGCGGAAGAAGTGAATATCTGCCTATAGCCGACAACAGCACTCCGGAAGGAAGAGCTAAAAATCGTCGCACCGAAATTATCCTCGAACCAAAGCTGGATAAAATAATGGAATTGGTGGATGCTCAAAATAGTGCTGGCAGAAACTAAAAAAATGCTTAGCTTGAATTTCGAAATACAAGATTATTGATGAAATTCAAACATATTATACCGCATTCCCTGTGCGTGCTTTCTTTATTACTTTGCCTGCCGGTGGTTTTGTTTGCGCAGACCCCCACTCAAGCAAAGTATCAGGAAGCACGCACTTTTTTTGAGAAAAAAGACTACAAAAATGCCGTTGCCATCTATGAGGACTTGTACACAAAAACACCGGAGAACAATGAATTTTATCAGGATTATCTGATTTCATTACTGGAGTTAAAAGAGTATAAAAAAGCAGAAAAACTGGCTAAAACTCAACTTCAACGATTTGGCAATAATCCTGTTTATCTGATTGCATTAGGCAATGTCTACAAAACAGAAAAAAAGGACAAAGAGGCCGTCGAACAATATACTGCCGCACTGAGCTACATTAATGGAGACGACATTCTTACCCAACAAATTGCCAGCACATTCGCCAATAATAATGATGACGAATGGACAATTAAAACTTACGAGCGAGCTGTACAAATCACGCAGAGTCCTGCTCTATATAGCGCACCATTGGCTAGATTGTATAACAAAACCGGAGAAACCGAAAAGGCAATTAATATTATTATAGAAAGCAATCAGAATATGCCTCAGATGCGAGGCGACGAATCGATAGAAAGCACCCTGCTGGAAATCATCGGCAAAGATGCCGAAAAACAAAAAAAGGCTCAGAAAGCAATTATAAAGCTTGTAAATGCCCGGCCAGAAAATTATCTTTATACTTATTTATTGACCTGGATTTTCTCTGTTCAGAATAATTGGAACCAGGCACTTATTCAGGTGCAGGCCCTCGAAAAAAGAAACACAGACAAGGGAAGGCTATTAATTGATTTTGCAACGAATGCTGCTCAAAAGCAGGAATATGAAGTTGCTGCCAAAGCATACAATACTGTTGTCAACTACGGCACGACCCATCCGCGATACAGAATGGCAAAAGAAGGATTACTTCAGATGCAATTAATGAAAATCCAGCATAGCATACTTACACCAAAAGAAGAAATCGAAAATTTATCCAGGCAATATGCAGCATTTGCTTTGGAGTTCCCGGACGTTTTTGGTAATCCGATTATCAATGATTATGCGCTGCTCGAAGCTCAATTTGCAGGCAATACCAACAAAGCGATTGAACTGCTTGAGAAATCTATTGCCCTGAAAATCGGGAACAAAGACTTCATCGCGACAAGCAAATTACAACTGGGCGACTACTACATTATTGTCGGAAAAGTATGGGATGCAGCATTGATGTATGCTCAGGTTGACAAGGCTTTCAGGGAAGACGCTTTAGGCGAGGAAGCACGATTCCGTAACGCAAAACTATCCTATTATCAAAACGATTTTGAACAGGCGCAAGGGCAACTTTCCGTACTGAAAGCCTCCACTTCAGAATTGATTGCGAATGACGCACTTTTCTTATCTGTATTGATAACGGAGAATATTCCAACTGACAGCAATATGGTTCCGCTTCAACGATTTGCCTATGCAGACCTGTTGCTGTTTCAAAACAAAGATGCTGAGGCAGAAAAATTACTGGATAGCATTGCAACAGCATTTCCCAAAAACCCATTAGCTGATGACATTCTTTTATTACGGAGTAAAATCTCGACGAAGCACAAGGATTTTTTAAAGTCGATTGATTATCTCAAACAGATTCTTGAACGTCATGGAAAAGATGTTCTGGCAGACGATGCATTATTCAGCATTGCAGAAATCACAAACAAATACTTGCAAAAACCCGAAGAAGCAAAAAAATATTATGAGCAATTGATTATTGATTATCCTGGCAGCAGTTTTATCAATGATGCACGAAAGGCTTTAAAAGTTATTCCTGCAATAAACTAAAACAAATGGCTCATCAGTTGATGAGCCATTTGTTTTCTACTTATTTTTCTTGGTTTTATAATTTGCTTCTTTGACACCCTTCTGAATTATTTTTTGTTCATCCTCACTTCTTGATTCAATTGATTCCATCTCATTCACATACTTTTCCAGCTTTCCTTCCTGAGCCTTTAATTTTGCAGAAGGCATTGCTATTTGCTTTTGCTTAATATCATCTAAAGCCTTTATGGCTTTTGTTCTGGCAGTGCCATAATCCTTTTTGTCTGCATCCTCTATTACACGATCCAATTCTTCTGTTGACCGGTACAAAGCGATCATTTCCTCCACATTCTTATTTGTATTACTATAGATTTTTTGCTGATCATTGCTTGGACGGAATACTGTACTAAAACTGGTGGTCTTCGTCTCAAAACTGGCAGCGTCTGTGTAATTCATTGTACCGCTGACACTGAAAGGCTCCGTTTGCATTGCTTCAGAGCGCAATTTTAATAAAATCACCTTTTCTTCATTTGCATAAACATCATTAAAGTTTATGGTAATATCCCTTCCATCTGCTGAAGAAAACGGATAGCCATAAACCTGTTCACAAATGATATTGCGCGGCAATGAAAATTGGACATAAGTATTTTGAGCAACCACATTCAGCAAACCTTTTAGTTCCTTTCCAAAAATATCAGGTATCTGATCCGGCTGGCCAATAAAGTAATAGTTTCCCCTTCCCGCTTCGGCCATCATCGCCAATAAGTCTTCGTTATAATCTGCACCCACACCAAACGTAGACAAACCAATTCCTGTTCCCGTAAACTTTTTATCTGCAATTTGTTTCAATTTTAAGGGGTCAGAAATCCCGGCATTAGCCAATCCATCTGTCAATAATAGTACACGGTTTACGTATCCGCTTTGCTTCATAGAATTGACTTGGGCATAGCCCTCAAGAGCACCTCCCGACAGGTTTGTGCTTCCTCTGGGCGTCAAAAGATTGACTTTACTTTTCAGCAATTCCTTGTTCTGTACGTTATGCTGTTTGCTGACAATTTCTACTACATCGTCATAGTCAACAATAGACAATTTGTCTTTTGAATCAAGTTGGTCTATCAAAAAGCTGATTGCCTTTTGCGCATACTTTATTTTATCACCATCCATCGACCCGCTCCTATCAAGCACTACAGAAATATTCAATGGTGTTCTGGCCTTTTCCTCGTCCGCACTGCCGCCTTTCAGTGTGAGCAAAACATAAAACTCATTGTTAACA
>DLGS01000411.1 GCA_002482815.1 Bacteroidetes bacterium UBA7688 | reverse complement strand
TCAGCCCTTCGGGCTTTAGTGGTTCTTGATTATTCTGTTACAATAATTTCAGCCCTTCGGGCTTTGGTTGTTTCTGGTTGTACGGTTATTTGATAGTAATTGTCATGGAGATGAGTGTTCTGGCTGGGCAATCAGGGCAGGTTACTCTTATATTCTCAAAAACCAATCTGCTTCCGGGCTTTAGTTTTTTAATTTCTTCTAAATGAATTTAGTTAAGTTCATTTGCTCTTGTGGGTTCAAAATTATTTATTAATACATTTTGGGGATTTATTAAAATCAATTCGAAACTTTGAATATGGAACGGATGTTTGTAATCACTTCCTGGTAAAACCACATAAAGTTTTGTGTTTTGCAAAATTTGGCTTACAGTTGCCGTTTTTTCTGTAACATAGCCCAATTGGGTTTTTGGATCGGCGATAAATTTTATCTTGTATATTTTTGTGAAGATTAATTTACGGTTTTGAAATAGCATCACCGTGTCTGCTCCCTGTCGTCGAACCATCAAATAAAATTTTCCATCTTCAGAAGGGTATACCGTTCCGGAACTTGATTTAAGTTCCAGATTTGTATAATTATCCAGCCCCGAAATTTCTATGTAATTCTGTACTCCAATATATAGCAAGGCTGAATCAGGATGTTTCAAGCTCATGTTTTTCATTCCAACCTGCGCGAACAAGCCGAAAGGGAAAATGATCATCCAAAAAGTCAGGATATTTTTCATTGAATTATTCCTTTATCGCCATCAAAATATACAAATAGATGGATCTGGAGAAGCGCATCAGGATGGGTTGCATCAGAATAACGACTGTTACACTTGCGCCCAGAAAATAGAAAATACTATTGTCAAGGTAAGACATTCCAAAAATAGGGTAGTACCAAAGGATATTTAAAAACAAGAGTATAGTAGTCAATGCATAATTAATTCCCGGGCCATTGTTCGATTCGCCCACAAGTTTGGCTCCACAATTTGGGCACTTATCATTCATTTTTAATAAGGTTTTCAGAGGAAATAATCCTTTTTGCTGAAAGATCCGTCCTTTGCGGCATTCAGGACATTTGCAGCCAATTATGCCAAATATAAGCGGTGGTTTGTTTGCCATTATAACTCTTTGTTTGATAGTAAAAATCCGCTCGTTTTTGGGAGCGGATTTCGGGTGGTTTAAGAAGCCATTTCTGCCTTCGAAAAGAGGTGTTTTATTTTTTCATAAAAATCATTGATGATACTTACGATTTGTTTTGCACCATCTCCATACAGCATCGTTTGGTGGTTGCCATCAATGGGGAAGTATTCGCAATCATCCATCAGTTTAACCGCTTTTTTTGCCAGTCTTACCGGTAGTAAAGGCTCTTCCATCGTATATTCATCCAGTGCATTCAGCAAGATTGCAGGTTGGTGTACGTGCTCAAAAATGGTAGACCAGGGCATGCTTGTCAATCCTACCGCCATTGCTGTGATATTGGCAATGTTGGAATTGGTTTGGGTAACGCCGGTCGTTTTATCAATATGAACATCTGCCTGATAATAACTATCCATAGCATCGTCCCAGAAAGCATTTTGAGGAGCTTTGTGCATCATTCGCATATATACCTCGAAGGAAGGATACAATACGCCTAATCTGCTGAAAGTTGGAATCAACATCCTGGCTGCGTTTGGATTCAATTCGTGGGCTGCATCCAATAAAATAATGGCTGCTACACGCTCCGGGAAATTGGCTGCCATATAAGCGCTCAATAATCCTCCGAAAGAGTGACCGCACATAAAGGCTTTTTCAATCTCGAGGTGATCCAGCAAACCCAAAATATCCTGTGCATGCTCCTCCATCGAATAACCAAAGGCCGGTTTGTCGCTTTGTCCGCGACCACGCAAATCAACACTGTATAAATGGAAATCCTTATTCAGGCCATATTTTACCAATCCATCAAAAGCGTGTGCATTGGCAGTTATGCCGTGCAGCATGATTAGTTTCGGCTTGTCCTGAGCCGGATATTCTATGAAATGAAGATTGATATTATTTGTCTTAATCTTATGGTTCTTCATTGTTATTCTGTCTTTATTAAATTGTACCAAAGCCTAAATTACTGCATTAATTCAAATGATACAGCAAAAGTTATGCCCAAAATGAGGAAAAATTAATGTGCGGTCCAGCCGGCGTCCAAAGGCATCGCAATACCCGTGATGGTGGCGCTTGCCGGCGAATCGCATAAATATAAAATAGTTGATGCAATGGTCTCAACCGGAATAAATTCTTTCACAGCATGTTCTTTCAGGAACACTTTTTCTATCACTTCCTCTCTTGTCATTTTATTGACTTCCATTTGTGCACCAATTTGTTTTTCTACAATCGGAGTAAAAACATAACCAGGGCAAACCGCGTTGCAGGTGATTCCAAATGCTCCACCTTCCATTGCCATCACTTTTGTAAATCCTACCACACCGTGCTTGGCGGCAACATAAGCACTTTTATAAGGAGAAGCTATCAGACCATGGGCAGATGCAACATTGATAATACGTCCGAATTTGTTTGCTTTCATCGATGGCCAAACAGCCTTTGTGGCAATAAACGCCGCAGTAAGATTAATGCTGATGATATCATTCCATTTATCCTCCGGAAAATCTTCTACTGGTGACACAAACTGAATGCCGGCATTGTTGATCAGTACTTCAATTTTGCCAAATTTATCTAGGGTTGCCTGCACGAAACCGATAATCTGGTCAGAATGCAACATATTGGCAGGAGAATAAATGTAATCCACTTTGTATTCTGCCGCTACTTCTGCTGCTATTTCCGCGCCGTTTGGTTCCAGCCCGTTGAAGGCGATGTTGTAACCCTGTGCTGCAAATGCTTTTGCGGTGGCTAAGCCAATTCCGCTGGTACTTCCGGTAATTAAAACTGTTTTTGCCATTGTTATTTTTTGAAAATGCTATTTTAATTGTTTGTTTTTAAAGGCTGCACGGATTTTGCTGTATTTGACAAAGGCCATATAAGCTGCCAGGATATAGGCGATAAATCCTGCATAGCCATCCAGAAAACCAAGGCGGATAAAATAATCTTGTATGAATTTGAATTTTGGTCCGAAAATAAGTTTGAGTAAACTCACGTTTTTACCTTTCAGTAAGGCTTCTTCAGCCGAAAGGGTGGTATACCGGTCTGTCATCTTGAGATAATCGGAAATACTGTTGAAACTATAGTGTAGCAAATCGCCACTAAGGGTTCCATACTTCACGGCCTCGTCAAAAAGGCGCCATTTTTCGTGAATCGTTCCTTGCCAATCACCTTTTGTTTTGTCCCAGAGACGACATTGTTTGTCAGGGTACCAACTGCCGTGTTTGATAAAAGTGCCGCAAAAATTGGTTTGCCTTTTTATAAAATACGCGTCAAAATCCGGCTTGTTTTTTACAGCTGAAATTCCTGCTTTCAATTCTTCACTCAACACTTCATCTGCATCCAGGCTCAGTACCCAGTTATGGCTTGCAACTTGCGCCGCAAAGTTTTTTTGCGCCGCAAAACCTGCAAAAGGATGTTGAATTATTGTCGCGCCATATTGTTCGGCAATGGAGCAGGTTCTATCAGTGGAAGCTGAATCAACAACAATAACTTCGTCAGCAACACCCACAAGCGATTGCAGACATCTTCCGATGTTTTGCTCCTCGTTGTAGGTGATGATGACTGCACTCAGCATATTTTTTTTTATTTTTTCTGGGTCTTGAATTCGCTGGTGAAATGGAACTCAATATCCGGATTGTTTTGTCGTTCTGTATTCAGGAACCATTCGCTCTGTGCAAGATACACCAGGTTGCCATCCTTGTCTGTCATAATATTATTTTGCTTGAAGCGGACAAAATCTTCCAGCTTTTTCTTGTCGCCTGTTATCCAGCAAGCTTTATAAAAGCTCAATGGCATAAACGCACACGATGCGCCGTATTCCTGCAACAAACGGTATTGAATTACCTCGAACTGAAGCTCACCCACACAACCGATAATTTTACGGTTACCCCCATGCTGGGTAAATAGCTGGGCTACACCTTCGTCGGTTAGATGACTGATC
>DLGS01000247.1 GCA_002482815.1 Bacteroidetes bacterium UBA7688 | reverse complement strand
AAATAGTAGCAATAGACCCAAATCAAATCAAATAGTTATTAATTATTCTAAATAATAATATCCTTGTCATTATCAGATGACATCAATGAAAGGATGTCAATGGTTATTGAAAATCTGACCTATTGGAGCATTGGTTACGATTCGTTTAGCTACTTACTATATTGAATATTATGTTTATTCGTAGCATTTAAGCTTATTATGCCCTTGGAAATCAATGATTAACGTCTTCCATCAATTGTTTAGCAAGTTTATTTGCATCTTCTGGTTTTATGATTTGAATCTTGTGACTTTCATCTGATCGATTGCCAAATCTTTCATATATGAATGCGGCAAAATCATCATCTTCGGGCAATTTAGATAATAAATATAAATTAAAACTTTCATCCCCTCTCCACTATCTCCTCCCTATCCCCATCATACCTATACTTCACTATCTCCTTCAAAAACAGGATTTGCCCAAAAATGATCAATATCAATTATTATTGTAGAAAACATGATTGTACCAGCTCTTAACCATTTTTCTCTCCAAAATATATAAGCAATCATAAAAGGAAAACCGAAATGTAAAGAATAATGTAACAAATTTTGGGAAATACTTATTATAGACACTTTTTATGTTTTTTGGAATTTTTAACCTTCTTTTGCAAGTTCTGACTTTTTTTTAAAACAGCTGAACTCAAACTAAATTAATGATATTTTTAATTCACCAATGGTTATTCAATGTTCATGCCTTTGTCCTGCTCCGCTTTTCAAAATAAATTCGCTGCTGATTAAATATGATCCTTCCGTAACAATAATATCTCCTTCCTTTAAACCAGACACAATTTCAATCCAATTATTGTTTTCCACACCTGTTTTTACCATTCTTTGCTCAAAGGTATTTTCGTGCGCCAGTACCCAAACGGTTTTCATTTCTTCCAACAGAACAGCAGATTTTGGTACTGCTAAAAGCTTGTTTAAAGATTTTTCAGGAATGACAGTTACCAACGTGCCTGGAATGAGTTCCCTCCCTGAATTATTTATCCTGATTTTAAGAAGATGAATTCTTTTGCCGTCTTCTACTATTGGATTGTTGTAAACCAATGTGCCTTTATAAATTTGTTCGGGATTGCTTTCACTAAAAATCTGAAATGTTTTGTTTTCAGATATAGACGAGATTTCATTGGAATATAACTGCGCTTCTACCCATAGCTGATTTAGAGAAGTGGTTTTTAAAAGCGTGGTGCCTTCATCTACATACATTCCTTCAGTTATATTGACTTCGATTACATAACCTGATACAGATGAATAAAAAGTTATTAAAGGACCCGTATTGCCTAAATTTTCTATATCAGAAATCTGTTTTTGTGTCATGCCCCACAACAGCAATTTATTCTTTGCAGCACTTAAAAAATCATTTGTCATTGTTGATGTTGCAGTTGTGCTTTTGGAATTTTTAATCAAAGACAAATATTCTTTTTTATCGGATTGCAGTTGTTCGCTGTAAATACTGTATAACGGACTTCCGATTTTAAGATAAGAACCTGTACTTTTTACAAACAGTTTATCTATTCTTCCTTTGGCACGGCTGCTGATAACTTTTACCTGTTCTTCATCAATGGCTACTGTTCCTATAATTGTGGATACGGATGAAATGCTTCTTAATTTAACAGTATCGATTTTAATTCCTGCTAATTCCTGTTGGCGTTTATCAATGGTTATGAAATTGCCTTCCTGACCTAAATGTTTGTTTTCTTTCCTTTCCACTTTGATCAAAGACATATTACAAACCGGACATGAACCTGGCGTACTACTAACAACACTTGGGTGCATAGGACAGGTGTAATAACTGCCAGACTCGGTTTGATGATTTTGATGTTCGTTCTTACAACCCGAAATAGCAAGTAAAGAAAGAAGTGTAAGTATAATATTATTCAGTCTCATATCATTTTTCATTTAAAAATGTTTCGCTATCCGTCATCATACCCGCTTGTAATGCAATTTCTTCATTAGGTGACAAACCACTCTTAATTGTCGTCATACCGATATTACTTGAGCCGGCAATTACTTTTCGCACCTGAAAAATTCCAATGCCATTTCGGGTAGAATCTTTTTTTACCCATACATAAGAATTCAATCCTGTTTTATAAACTGCTGTCGAAGGAACTTGTAAATTTTTAGACTTGTTAGTTGCAAAGTGGGCAGTGACAAGTGAGTTAATTTTCAAAAAATTACTTGGATTTTTAAGGACTATTCTCACTCTTGCAAAACGCTGGCTTGTTTCTTCAAATGTTTGTTCAATCAACGCAACTTTACCTTTGAGCGCTTTTGAAGGATTGGTTTCTGAAATTATTTCTACGGTTTGGTTTTTGCTAATTTGATTTAAGTACTGATTAGAAACAGAAACCAAGGCCCAAACTTCCTGTAATGGGTTGACGCTAAAAAGTGTTTGTCCTTCGTTTACGTAAATACCTTCACGAATTTGTGAAGCGGATTCTGAATAAGAACTTCCATCGGTATTTTGCTGATTCATAGTGTTCATTGACGAAGTGGATTTGGAACTTGTATTTTCCTGAACGGTTGTGCCATCAAAAAAGACGTACCCATTTACTGGGCTATAAATTGAAATGGTTAAAGCTACTGTTCCATTTTTTTCTAACTTATCAATTTGACTATTAGTAATACCAAGCAATCGAAGTTTTTCTTTTGATTTAACTATTAAATTATCATCAGCATTTGATTTTAAAAGGAAAAGATGTTCTTCCTGAAAGGTGCGCAAATCAGGACTATATAGGTCCATGATTTTAGAGCCCTTCTTAACATATTGATTGCTGAATGTAACATATAGTTTTTCTATTCTGCCACCAAAGCGTACTGCCACTGACAAATTTTGGTTTTGGGCAGGAACAATAAAACCCTGTGCCTTCAAGGTTTTTCCATCGCTGCCTGATTGCAGTTTAACAGTTGCCTGACGGGATAAAACCTGTTTGTTGGGAGAAACAATTTGAATTAATTCTTCCTCCACCAATTGTAAGGTCATGTTACAAATCGGACAGTTGCCGGGTTGCGGATATGTTTTATCGCCTTCGCAACCCATGGGGCAGATATAGTTGTCATGTTCCTGAAGATGGTTTTGATGATTGTCTTGGCTCTGTTCATTTTTGCAGGATAGAAACACTCCTACAACAAACAACCATATGATACTTATGCTATTTAATTTCTTTCTCATATTCATATTCGGCTTCCAATATTAAAATGTTTATCAATTTGTCATACGATTCCAGTTTTTTCATCAAAAGCATTTCCCATGCATCCAATAGTACAAAAAAGTCGCCGGTGTTTTGTCTGTATGCGAGAAGATTGGCTTCCAGATTGTTTTCATAAGCTGGAATAATATTTTTAGTGTAGCTCTGATACAAAGCGATTTCGTATTGAAGCATGGTAAGTTTTTCTGTTGCCATTTTTGTTGCCATCAGTTCCATCGTCTGTTTTTCCTGTTCCATTGACTGGATTTGAAAGTCGATGGCTTTTACTTCAGATGAATACATTTTTGATGACCAGGGAACAATGGGAATGGTGATCATTCCCATCAATGACCATTGATTTGGCATACCGAACATTTGCATGTGTTCCGCTCGAATACCGAAATCAGGCCTTATACCCACTTTCATTACTTTTTGCTCCAACTCCATAGATTGAATGTATTTGGTCAGGGCAGTAATGTCGCTTCGTTTAGAAACGTTTGCCGTGTCCGCCACATTTTTCATATAATTATTTGGCGAAATGAGTGTATCAATTTCAAAAGGGGTATTTACATCCTGAACCATGAGTATATTTAATCCAATATTACTTTCTGCAATCGATCCGTCTAGCATTAGCAGCATGTTACTGAGTTCGGCTAATCGAGCTTTTGCTTTATAAATTGTTTGAAGTTTCGATTGGTTATTGTTGAATTTTTCCTCAGAAGTTGTGATTAACAGTTTCAGTATTCCTTCACTTTCTTTAAGAATGAGTTGTTTTTTTTCAGCTATATAGCGATTGTAATACAAGATTTTTGCTTCGCGTCTCAATTCGTTTTTTGTCCATTCACTTTTTGATTTTTCAATTTCTGCTAATGAGGTGAGATAACTTTTCTTAGCGTTCAGTTTGCTCTTGTTCGGTATCATTTGTTCAATGGAAAAAGCAATACCAGCCTGATTCATCGGGTTGTCTCTTTCTTTAAGCATTGATAAATTGTATGGGAAACGCATAATGCCTGTGGAAAATGTGGGCGGCATCCATGCTTTTGCTCCGTCTGCTTTTGCCTGGATAGATTGAATGTTGTATTGATACTGAATGATAGAAGGGAAATTGGTTTCTACCTGTTGCAGCAACCTTTCCAATGAGATATATGTTGTGTCCTGTGCACGAACAAGGCTCAGGAGAAACAGTAGTGTTAGGAATAGTAATATCTTTTTCATTTTTTAAAAGTTTTTAAAATAAAATCAACCCGTTCTTCAGGCGGCAAAACAGGAACATGAACAATAGGGCAAGGGAAGGATTCATACACTTTTATTATCAGGTTATGAATTCGGATTTGTTCTGCTTCGTCTTCTAATCGGGCATAGTCATTAGTGAGCGGAAGGCGGTCTAGTATAAATACATGTTTGTAACAATATTTATTACACTGTTCTATTAACCTATCGTCATATTCCAATCCCAAGAACTGATAGTAAGCCATTGCATCGGGCAACGCGCGGTCTAAAAACACCATTTCGTTAACATCTAACGTTCCTTCTTCTTCAATCTGCATGTTCAGAACTCCTAACTGAAATTCTTTTTTGTTTTCTCTGATTTCCTCAACTGTGCGTCCTCTTATTTGTTGTGTGTCAATATAATGTCTTGCGTGTTCAATAGTGGTTTTGTAACCCCTTTGTGCAAGCAAGTTTACCACTGTCGTTTTTCCTGTGCAGGGTCCTCCGGTAATTACATTCCAATTTGTTATGATTTCTTTGTGTTTCATATCATCTATTTATTCTTATATGAAAATGTTTCGCATAAAGCCGAACATTCATCCATTACCTTTTCCAATCTCGGTGAACCGATGCCGATACTCTGCAATACAGTGTGATTATGGTGCATGGTTTTACACAGCACTATTTTTCTATCTAATAATTGTTGCTTCTCTTTTTGTGTAAGGGTGGTAAGGCAGGTTACCGGATGTAAGCCCGAACCATCAATCCAATCTTTCAACCCATTATTTTTCGGGTAATCCCAACCCACCAAATTCATATTCATGCACCTTCCGTATTGTGCTGCATCTTCTGAAAAGCGGGTGTTGGTTACTACCCAACCCTGATGAAATTTTTCGGCATGACCATCCAACTGTTTCCATGACGTTTCTACATCTAAAAATCTTGACTGTATGTAAAGCGGAATTTTTACATCGGACGAGTAACCCTGACGGTTATGGAATTTGCACTCAATCATAAAATGATGCTTGTCTTTTTCAGCAATTACATCCACTTCGTGATTTACGCAATGCCCTTTTACAATCACTCCTACTTGTGTTTTGTAACCTTTATGTTTCAATAGTTCCGCCACGAATTGTTCAAAAGGGAAACCGGAGGGGCCTAATTCCATAATAGCGTGTTTGAGTTTATATCGTGCCGCCATCGGACGGGAAACATTTCGTAGTAGGCGAAATGCCGTTTTGTAAATCTTGCGTGTAGACATTCCCTCTACCAGCATTTCCATTATTTCTGTAACTACTTCATCGGCTTGTTCAGAATTAGCACCTGAGCGAAAAAGGGATTGCTTCAACTTACCCTTATTGAAAGGAGCTTTAATGCCCGATGCTTTAGTGATGTTTATATTTTCTGTATCAGTCTTCATCGTGAATAATATTTGTGCGTTTTAAAATTTGAATAACCAACAGTGAAAGGAGAGCAGAAGCAATAACCAACAACCAGTCTTCTGCTTTAAGCGGCTGAACATTTAATGCTTTGCCGACAGGTGCAATGAAAAATACGGATAGTATGATGAGAACACAGGACGATAAAGCATACCATACATATTTATTGCGAAATACTTCGGATTTGAAGAAAGATGTTTTAACCGATGCCATGTTGAACACATGAAACAACTGGCAAAATATAAGTGTGAAGAATAAAATGTTGTTGCACAATTTCGGGTCAAAGCGTTCACCGGTGTGTAAAACCAAATGACTGAAGAAAACTGCTCCCAAAGTGCATACGGAAATGATTGCCGCATAAATCCACACAGCATACCACTGGCGTGTTTTTAAAAGCGGTTCAGCAGGATTTCGGGGTTTGTGTTTCATTACAAAGGGGCTTCCATCACTCACTCCCAAAGCAAGTGCAGGCAATACATCTGTTACCAGATTAATAAAAAGTATTTGCAACGGAACTAATTGAAAATGCAGGTTAGACAAAGCTGCCAATGACACTACAAACAATTCGCTCATGTTGCAGGAAAGCAGATAAATCACAAACTCCTGAATATTGCTAAAAATGACACGACCTTGTTTAATTGCGTGAACAATGGACGAAAACTTATCGTCTTTCAATACCATGTCGGAAACTTCCTGTGCCACTTGTGTTCCTCTCACACCCATTGCAATGCCGATGTCTGCCTTTTTTAAAGCCGGGGCATCATTTACGCCATCGCCTGTCATGCCCACAATATTCCCTTTCTCCTGTAATACGGTTACTAAATCCAATTTGTGAGTGGGCGTTACCCTGGCAAAAACGGATGTATTGAGCCAGTGTGTTTTTTCTTTTTCGCTCAATTGGGAAGCGGGTTTCATCTCTTTTCCCACCACAGGCGTATTGTTTTCAGAAATGCCTACCTGATTTGCTATGTAATTTGCGGTGGCAGGGTGGTCGCCTGTTATCATCACCACCTTAATGCCGGCATCCTTACATTCATGGATAGCATCAAGCACATCTTCGGCAGGCGGGTCCATCATTCCGTAAAGGCCGGCAAAGACCAAATCAGTGGTGAGTGAAATATCTTTTGATGGAGTTTCTTTATACGATCCGGCTATTACCCGTAAACCAGATGCAGCCAATTGTTCTGATTTTTCTTTCCAATGCTTCCTTGTCTCTTCATCAAGCGTTTGTATTTCAGAACCGATAAGAATGCGGTTGCACTGTTGAATAATTTCTTCCGCTGCACCTTTGGCATACACAACAAAGCGATTGTTGTCTTCATGTAGTGTAGCCATCATTTTCGTTTCTGATGAAAAAGGAACTTCATTTATTTTTGGAAAGTGCTGCCGTAATTGCTCAATATTCTTACCATTTTTGTGTGCATACTTTAATAAGCCCGTTTCAAGTGGGTCGCCAATTTCGATAATGTTGTTGCCAGTTATCTGTATGGAAGCAGTATTACACAAAACAGCGATTTGCTGCATGATTTGTTTGTTCTTTTCAGAAGTTTCATCAGCAGGGATTAAGTCTGTAACCTCTATTTTATTTTGTGTTAGCGTTCCTGTTTTATCGGTGCATATAATGGTTGTTCCTCCCAAAGTTTCTACTGCTGAAAGTTTTTTTACAATCACATTGTGCTTTGCCATTTTCATCATGCCCTGCGCTAATGCGAGTGTTGCTACAATGGGAAGACCTTCAGGGATAGCTGCTACAGCAAGGGCAATAGCTGTTTCGAGCATTTCCAGATAATCGCCATGTGTGAACATGCCGACAATGAAAATGAGCACTACCAAAGCAACTGTTATGTAAATGAGTTTACGGCTAAAAACCTGTAACTTTTTTTCGAGCGGTGTGGCTGATTGCTCGGCACCTTGCACGAGATGAGCAATTTTTCCCAATTCGGTTTTCATTCCTGTTGCCGTTACCAATGCGGTTGTATTTCCGTTGGTAACAAATGTGCCTTTGTGCAGCATGTTGGTTCGGTCGGCAAGCGGCACATCTTCCGAAAGTTCGTTTGCGATTTTTTCAACGGGCATAGCTTCGCCTGTGAGCGATGCTTCATTTACTGAAAGTTGCGTTGCATTAATAATCCTTGCATCGGCAGTAATCATATCGCCTGCCTCAACAAATAATATATCGCCCGGAACGACTTCTTCGGATGAAATTTCCTTGAGCTTACCATCCCGAAAAACTTTTGCAGGAACGCTTGCCATTTTTTTCAGTGCATTCATGGAGCGTTCCGCCTGCATCTCCATCCAAAAACCAATGATGGCATTAATAAAAATAACAAGCAGAATGGCCGTTGCGTCTAAATACTCCTGAAACCAGAATGACATAGCGGCTGCAAAAAGCAGCAGAAACACCATTAGATTGTTGAATTGTGCCAAAATTATTTTTAGGGGATGTTTTCCCTTGTCGGATTGAATTGTATTGCTGCCGTATTTTTCAATACGACTTGCTGCTTCAAGAGCATTTAATCCTTTTTCTTTATCACTGTCAAACAGAAGGATAAGTTCTGATACAGAAATATTATGTGCGTTTATTGTATCCATTAATCTATGTTTTCTAAAAATTCTACTTTGCCGTGTTGTTTCAATTCGTATTCCTTCACTAGCTGATATATAACAGGCAAAACGATCAATACAAAAAGTGTGGAAGTAATTAACCCGAAGACAAATGGGATTGTAATGGGTTTCATCACATCACTTCCTACCCCTGTAGCAAAAAGAATGGGCATTAATCCAATCATATCAGCCATTACTGTCATCAATTTTGGGCGTACACGCATTACCGCACCTGAAAAAACTGCCGTCTCCACTTCTTCTTTTGACAATTCAGCACTACCATTTATATCCACTGCATCGCGAATGGCTTCATTCAAATAGACGAGCATTAAAACACCAGTTTCTACCGCAACACCAAATAAGGCAATGAATCCGACTGCCACAGCCACTGAAAAATTCACATCAAAAAAATACATGGAATAAACACCACCAATCAATGCAATAGGGATACTGGAAAGCACAATGGCCATTTCTTTTACGGAATGAAATGTAAAATAGAGCACGAATGCAATAATCAAAAGGGTAATGGGGATTATAATTTTCAAGCGATTTTCTGCACGGACCTTACTTTCATATTGTCCACTCCAATTGATAAAATATCCTTTTGGCAATTGTTTGAAATCCTGTTCAATCTTCTTCTTGGCATCTCCCACCACACTGCCCATATCCCTACCGCGAATATTGAACAGAACCGTTCCACGCAGCATGGCGTTTTCCGAATTTATCATAGGCGGACCTTCTGAAATTTCAATATCTGCGACAGCCGAAAGCGGTACAACACCATAGTTGGTAGTTTGAATGGGTGTGCGTTTTATTTCTGATATATCTTTTCTGAAATCCTGCGCCAATCGCATGGATACACTAAACCGCTGTCTACCCTCCACCGTTTGTGTTAACGGCATTCCTCCTAATGCCATTTCAATAATCATGTTAATTTCTTCAACAGTTAGATTATATCTAGCAATTTCTTCTCGTTTTATTTTGATGTCAAGATATTTTCCGCCAGTCAATTGCTCCACATATAAATCCGCAAGTCCTTCTATACCCTGTAATGATTTCTCAATTTGACGGGCAATATTATAAATGGTGTCTAATTCCTGCCCGTATATTTTTATACCAATGTCTGTCCGCACTCCGGTTGAAAGCATATTGATTCGGTTGATGATTGGTTGTGTCCAGCCACTTGTGACGCCCGGTATCTGCACTTTATCATTCAATTCGGTAATCAGTTTCTCGGTGGTCATTCCATCTCGCCACTCTGATTTTGGTTTAAGTAAAATGATGCTTTCTATCATGCTCATGGGTGCGTTGTCAGTAGCGGTATAAGCCCGGCCTGCTTTACCCAGTACATTTTTTACTTCGGGAACGGACATAATGAGTTTGTCCTGAACCTGCAATATACGCTTAACTTCATTGTTTGAAACATCGGGTAATGTGACAGGCATGAACAAAAGCGACCCTTCATCTAAAGGAGGCATAAATTCAGAACCCAAACTCAATACAAAAGGAATACTACCCAACACAATAACTACAGAAATTACAATAACGGTCTTTTTCCAACGTTGGCAAAGTCGTAAAACAGGGCTATAAATTTTTATGAAGAAATTGGCAACCGGATTTCTGCTTTCTGGAATAAGTTTGCCTTTCAGGAGTGATCGCAATAACATCGGTACAACAAAAAGTGCTACAATGACAGAGCCAATCATGGTAAAGGTTTTTGTCAACACCAATGGTGAAAACAATTTCTTTTCCTGCCCTTCGAGAAATAGAATGGGCGCAAATGAAATGAGTGTAACGAGTATGGAGAAAAAAACAGCCCGACCTACTACACGTGATGAGCGCTCAATGATTTTGATGCGTTCTTCTTCGCTTAATTCTTTGGTATTTCCTATTCTTTGCTTTTCCATTATTCTTCTGTTTTTAAAACTGCTTTCACCAATCCTTTGTAAGCATTTTCAGTCATCACAATTCCAGCATCCACCAAATCTCCAATAGCAAGTGCAATGCCACCTAATGACATAATGTTGAGTGAAATACCAAACATTTTCACAATCATAAAACCAATAAGCACAGATAAAGGAATGGTAACGATGGCAACTACAGCACTCCGCACATGAAAAAGAAACAATAACACGACTAACGAAACGACAATAATTTCTTCAATCAATGCTTCTTTGAGCGTGGCAACAGCCGCTTCGATCAGGTCGCTGCGATCATAAGCGACTTTGATTTTTACCCCGGGGGGCAACCCTTTTTCTACATCGCCCAACCTTTCCTTCACTCGGTCAATTACTTCTTTGGCGTTTTCACCATATCGGGCTACTACCACACCGCCTACTACTTCGCCTTCTCCGTTTTCATCCACAATGCCCAAACGGATGTCGCTGCTCATTTGCACATCGGCCACATCTTTCAGTTTGATGGGAATGGATTCGTTTGAACCAACAGCAATTTCCTCTATATCCTGAATGTTTTTGATGTAGCCCAAACCCCGTATCATGTAGCCCATGCGGTTCATTTCGTATATACTACCACCCACATCGCGGTTGTTTGCTTTCAAGGCATTCGACACATCCATTGCCGATATATTGTAATAAATCAGTTTATTTGGATTGATGCTTACCTGATATTGTTTTTGGAAGCCTCCGAATGATGCGACTTCACTAACTCCCGGCACATTTTGTAAAGCAAATTTCACATACCAGTCCTGAACGGCTCTAAGTTCTCCCAAATCGTAACCATCGCCCTGAAGTGTGTACCAAAACACGTGGCCCACGCCTGTTCCATCAGGACCAAGTGTAGGAGTTACGCCTTGCGGCAATGCTTTTTGAGCGAAGTTCAAACGCTCCAACACCCGGGTTCGTGCCCAGTAGATTTCTGCATCGTCATTGAAAATGACAAAAATGAAACTCATACCAAACATGGAAGCTGCGCGAATAGCTTTTACATTTGGTATACCCTGCAGGTTTGAAACCAGGGGATAGGAGATTTGGTCTTCCATTATTTGCGGATTGCGCCCCATCCATTCGGTGTAAACAATGACTTGATTTTCAGAAAGGTCGGGAATGGCATCAACAGGAGTGGTCATTACTGACCACACACCACCAGCTATAATCAGCAAAATGCCAATCCAAACAAAAAAACGGTTATGCGTTGACCACGAAATTATCTTTTCAATCATGACAATTTCGTTTTTAGAAGTTGAGCATTTATAGCTACTACAATTGTGCTTAAACTCATAAGCACAGCACCCACCGCCGGACTTAGCATGATGTTCCATTGATACAAAACACCTGCAGCCAATGGGATGGCGATAATGTTATAGCCAGCTGCCCACCAAAGGTTTTGTATCATTTTGTTGTAGGTAGCTTTGCCAAATAAAATCAGGTTGGCAATATCCTTAGGATCAGAGTTGACCAGAATAATATCTGCTGTTTCTGCTGCAATATCTGTACCTGAGCCAACAGCAATACCTACATCTGCTTGAGCTAGGGCAGGGGCATCATTTACACCGTCACCTGTCATTGCAATATATTCTCCTTTTTCCTGAAGTTCTTTTACTTTCTCTAATTTATCATGCGGTAATACATTGGCCAAAAAGCCGTCCATTTTTAATTCCTCGCTTACTTTTTTTGCTACTTTTTCATTGTCGCCTGTAAGCAGTAGGTTTTTTATTCCAGCATCCTTAAGTATTTGAATGGCTTCAAAAGAACTTTCTCTTATTTGGTCGGAAAATGTAAAATACCCGGCAACATCTTTGTCAATCAGAATATATACAACTGTGCCTGTAAAGTCATCATTTTCTTCAGTGATACTAATGTTCTGTTCTTTAAGGTAATTTGGCCCAACTACTTTTATTTCTTTTCCTTCCACTTTTCCTTCCAAACCTTTTCCGGGTAGGTAGTTAAAATTTTCAGATTTTGGGATTGTAATGTTCAATTCCTTGACTTTTCTTAACAACCCCGCTGCTATATAATGCTCTGAATGTTGTTCAATTCCTGATGCTAAACGCAGTAATTCTTCATCATAATATTTTGGGCTCAGCACTTTAACTTCCTGCAATTCATGCGAACCTTTTGTAAGTGTTCCGGTCTTGTCAAATATTATCGTGGTTATCAATCGTGCATTTTCAAATGCTGTCCTATTGCGGATCAACAAACCCTTTTGTGCAGCAATAGAAGTTGAAATAGCAACTACCAAAGGCACAGCCAGGCCCAAAGCATGTGGACAAGAAATTACCATTACCGTGACCATTCTTTCCAATGCAAATACAAATGGAAAGCCCAGTAGTAACCAAACAACAAGAGTAATAACACCTCCTCCCAATGCAACAAAGGTCAGCACCTTTGCGGCACGGTCGGCAAAATTTTGTGTTTTTGATTTTACTTTTTGTGCATCTTCTACGAGTTTCACCACCTTGTTCAGATAACTGTCTTTACCAGTGCTTTCTACTTTTATAGTTAGGGTACCATTACCATTTATTGCTCCGCCAATTACTTTGCTGTCTATAGTTTTTTTTATAGGTTTACTCTCACCTGTGAGCATACTTTCATTTACAAAACTTTCTCCTTCTGTTACCATCCCGTCCACCGCAATTTTTTCCCCTGGCTTTACCATTACCACATCTCCAATTTTTAATTCGCTGACTGGCATATCATGAATCTGGCCATCATTTAGATGATGTGCAGTGGAAGGCATCATTTTTACAAGCAATTCCAATGAACGGGATGCACCCATGACCGACTTCATTTCAAAGTAATGTCCAATGAGCATAATATCTATCAGCGTTGCCATTTCCCAATAGAAGTCCATTCCCTTTAAGCCGAAAGTGATAGCAATACTATATGCCCATGCAACTGTGATTGCAACACCAATAAGTGTCATCATGCCAATGGCTTTATCTTTTACTTCATCATACAGCCCTTTCAAAAAAGGGTTTCCGCCATAAATGAAAATGAAAGTGGACAGAACTGCTAACACATACTTGTCGCCTTGAAAGGCTAATTCAAACCCTAACCACTGTTGAATCATGTGCGACAGGGCAAGCACAGGTATAGAAACTATGGAACATGCAATAAACCGCTTCCAAAAATCAGAAACATTATGTCCTGCATGTTTGTCGTGACCGATTTCAGTATGTTTTGCGTGAAGGTCGGTATTATGTTGACTTTTAGTATGATGAATATGTGTATGTTCCATTTCTAAATAAATTTTTGATTTGTTTGTGTGCTGTTCTGTTGCTCCTCCTTATGGGTTTTTTGCACCATGCCCACGTATATTTTAAACGAAAGCCGACATCCTGGTTTGTCTCCACCTAATTCTCCTTCCCACTTCATAAAACTCTGATATAGAGCAGTTCCAGTTGTTGAAGAAACTATGGTATCCACCGCCATTTGTTCATTCAATCTTATTTTGCAACTAACAGTTTTTTATGATATATTTTATCATTAATGACTATCTTTAGAATGTACATTTTATCTATCAAATAATCTCCGGATAATACCCAGGTATGTGAACCTTTTGACTGATCTCCCTTAAATATTTGATGAATTAATCTACCACTTAAGTCATACATCTCAATGTTTAAATGCGAGTCACTTTTTAATTCATATGGTATCGTCGTATTGGAAATAAAAGGATTTGGAAAATTGCCAAATTCAATATAAGATTCTGGTTCTGTTACTTCATTTGCTTTGGACCTGGATAATACGAATTGGTCCTTATTTGCAACCATAGCATGCCATACATGATCAATTTCAACTTCTGTACAAATATGCGAATTACATCCAGTGATTTCATCACTAATAAATAAACAAACAGTATAAATGCCTGTATGTGAATAAGTATGATTTGGATTTTCAGAGGTAGATGAATGTCCATCACCAAAATTCCAAAGATACTGAGTGTGATCAGTAGTATAAGAAGATGTATTAAAAAATCGCATTTGATTGCTTTTCGAATCATAATGTGATGTAAATAAAGCAATACATTCATGGGCTGTGGCATGGATCGTCACAGCATGGCAATAAGTGCTGCTACAACCGTGATTGTTATGCACAGTCAGGCATACCACATATGTTCCCGCATGAGAATAGGTATGATGTGGATTATGGTTGGTAGAACTATGTCCATCGCCAAAATCCCAAAGCCATGAAGTAATCGGAGTAGAACTAATGGTTGAATCCGCAAAATTTACAGTAAAAGTTGTATCCGATTGCTGAAATCCAAACAAAACATGGCACTCAGGTTGTATTGTTGAAACGGTGACAGGATGACAATAAGTGCTGCTACAACCATGGTTATTATGCACAGTCAGGCATACTTCATATGTTCCTGCATGAGCGTATGTATGATGTGGATTATAGGTTGTTGAGCCATGTCCATCACCAAAATCCCAAAGCCATGAAGTAATCGGCGTAGAGCTAATGGTTGAATCCGCAAAATTTACAGTTAAAGTTGTATCCGATTGCTGAAATCCAAACAAAGCATGGCACTCAGGTTGTATTGTTGAGACCGTAACAGCACGACAATAAGTGCTATTACAACCGTGATTGTTATGCACAGTCAAGCATACCTCATATGTTCCGGAATGAGCGTATGTGTGATGTGGATTATGGTTGGTTAAGCTATGTCCATCACCAAAATCCCAAAGCCAGGAAGCGATAGGTGTAGAACTAATGGTTGAATCCGCAAAATTTACAGTTAAGGTTGTCTCCGATTGCTGAAATCCAAATAGAGCATGGCACCCACTTTGCCCATGGCAAAAATTGGGTAGTAATATAAGTGCTAAATTAAAGTAAATGATTTTATACATTGCTTATATTTTAATAAATTTAGGATTAAAAAAACTGAGATCGGAGTTATGATCAACATATTGCCAATCTCAGTTGAATATTCATTTAATGAATATTTAGTAACTTAATGCTCATGTCCTTCGTGTTCCCCTTTTTCTTTAAGATCCATTTTGCACACTGGGCATGGGCCTGGTTTGTCATACGTCTTCTCCCCTTCACACTTCATAGGACATTGATAATGAGCTGCTACAGGTTGGGAGACACCGGTGGTATCCATAGCCATGTGTTCATTTGTGGATGGTTCTGTCTGTTGATTGTTGTTTTTACTACCGCATGAAGCTAAGACAACAAGGATACCAAGCATTAAAAAAAATGAAATAAATTGATTTTTCATGATGAAATTGTTTAGATGTTTATAATTAAAATATTAAAATTTATATCTATTACATTTTGTTTTTATCCATGTCACACATACCCAAATCTTTCATGTTTTTCATCCCTTGTGGATGTTCGTTCATCGCGCTCATCATCATTTTACATTTTTCTTTGTCCATGTCACACATTTCCATTGTTTTTCCCATCATCATTTTACACATGCTGGTATCACTTTTACTCATTTCCATCATCATACCCATCATCTGGGAGCTTAAACCTTTGTCAGCTTGCATCAATTCGTATGAACTAGAAACCATTGCTTCACTATGTTTTGATTTCATAGCATCCATTACTTCTTTCATATAGTTTTCGTTATTCATCAGTTCCGAAATTATTTTAGCTCTGTGGTCTGCGTTACTTATTTCATTTCCAGAATTGTTGCTGCATTGTGTAAGAGAAAATACCGTTGCAAGGGCAACTACTATTGTTAATATTATTTTGTTCATTATTTTATATTTTTGAATTAAGTAATTGTTAAAGGAAAAAACAAGGGCCGTAATTCGGACCTTGCTTTTTCTAAATGAATAATTTATGCAGCACAAGCGATTGCACAAGCTTTACATGCTGCTGCACATTTAGCACAATGGTCATTATGACTTGCATGTTTGGCACATTCTTCTGCGCAAGCGTTGCAAGCAGTCACACAAATTTTGCATAAAGCATCAGCATAGGCTGAATCTCTTGCACATAACTTTACACACAACGCACAAATGTCTGCACAATCGCGGCAAAGATTAGCACACTTTGTTTGTTCTCTTTCACCAATGTTAATACAGGAAATGGAACATTTTTCGCATTCTAAGAAGCAGGCCATACAAGCCGCAATACATTGTTCATTTATCATTATCATATGATTTATTTTGGCATAATTGCCATTGCAAATGTCGTCAATGTTTACTACCAAAGTTTGCATGATTAAAATTTAAAGTTATATCTTTTATTGTGTTTCAAGGCATTATCTTTGTTGATTAATGTTTCTGCGCTTTAAAATATGAAAAGGTGCCTATAGCTGTATTGATTGATTGAGTAATTTGAACATTTTTAAACCCAACAGATGATATATATTCAAGCATTTTTCCTTTTATGTTATCATTTGTTGTTTTGAATCCATCCAATAACTGAACCAAGCCAAAAGTAAGGCGCATCACTAAATTAGATGCTTTTCCCCAGTCAGCAATGATTAATTCTCCCTCAGGTTTTAAAACCCGATAAATTTCTTTTAAACAATTGGTTTTTGTGTATGCATCTAATTGATGAAAAACTAAACAACTGTATATTTTGTCAAAATGATTGTCCGAATATGGAAACATATTGCCGCTATATAAATCCAATTGTACGGAATGTTTGTTTTTATCCAACTTATAGTTAGCAATATCCTTAACTTTTGGATCAATATCTAATCCTGTTAGTTTTATGTTTCGATTCTGATTCTTAACCAAAATTAAATTTTGTCCCGTACCAAAACCAAACTCCAGAATTGATTCATCATCTTGTGGATTTATTGATTCCACCAAGATGCGCCTGAATTTCTTCTCTGGCATCGTCAATTTTATGGCCATATCATAATAAGCTGTGAGAAAATCATAACCCAAAGCTGGAATAAAAGAAGTTGTTTTGTTTTGGTCCATTTTGTGATTATTTAAATTTTACTGATTTTTTGAATTATGACTTCATTGTTATCATACATGACTTCAATATAATATATACCGGATGGATATCCGCCAAGATTTACAGATTCAATATTTTTACCTCTTTTTGTCAGTACAGTTCGCCCATTTGAGTCCCTGATTGTGACTCCTGTGGTAAGGCTTTCTGATTTAAAATAAACAATATCTTTACAAGGATTAGGATATATCACCACATCTTCTTTTTCATATTCCGTTATATTTGATGTCATTCCTTGCTGGTTGTTGACTACAATTATTTCAGCTATGGATGGTATATCATCCACCATGGCAAACAACATGTAAAAACCATCAAATAATATAAGAGAATCAGAAGGCAACAATGAAGTAACCTTCCCATTATTTTGTTCGTATTCCAACTCAATAAACCGATTATTGCTGCTATTCATAAAATGAGTATTAACCGCATTTGCCATTAATAGCAGACCTGTAATAGAATCTGTCTTTGAAACGGAAAATGAAAGTTCTTCTCCTTTAGAAAAAATCCTTTTATTTAAATTGTTTATTTCAGGTCTTACTCCCCTGAAAAGATAAGGTGGTTTAAAAGCTTCAATGATACTTTGGGTGGGCTCATTGCCGGGTTGACCTTCACCACCTACGGCTATTACCCTGCCATCAGGTACTAATGTTAAAATGGCATGATATTCTCTAAAATAATTCAAATCAGCTAGATTTCTCCAAGTATCCGTTTCTGGATGATAAAGGTCAGCTCTCTTCATATAATTCCATTGATTTACAAGGCTGCTATCATTTTTGTCTTCTTTTTCTCCTCCGGCGATCAATACTCTTTTGTCTGGCATAATGATCGCTTTAGCCCTTGATCTGATCGGATTAATACTACTTTTTAACTCCCATTTATTCGCAGCAACATCATATTTTTCCACAAATGTACCTGGAATGTTGTTAAACGGTTTATATCCAAAAGCAAAGACATCCCCGTCAGGCATTAATACCAGTTCATGGTCACTATGATCTCCATTGCTCATACGATTGCTTTGGACAAAATCAGCCGCCAACTCCCATTGATTAGTGGTTGGATCAAACAATTGTGGCGGACGGTGCGTCATTAATGTTTTGCCATTCAGTAATGGTACGATAGGAGAAACTTCATTACCGATAGCTAACTGACCTGTTGGTTTCGAAATACCACTTTTTGGGTCATATATTTCAGATGTTTTTACCCTTGCTGGATTGTTGAGCCCACCACCACCCAGGATAATTACTTGACCATTTGATAGCGGTGATATAGTAGGATACCATCTGAAATCAAGCATATTTTGGTGGGTTTTCCATTTATTAGTTCGAATATCAAACTTTTTTACTTTTTTTGTTCCGGGACCATATATTTCTCTTAATGTACCACCAAAAAACCATACCGTACTATCCGCAAGAAGTATAGGACCCACACAACCTTGAATACTGTCACTACCCATAACACTTAATGTGTCATTAGTCGTGGGGTCAAAATAAAATGGATCTTTGGTATCATGGCAATAATATATTTTACCATCAGGCATCAGTATTCCTAAGTCAGTTCCACCAAGCGGTTCCGGCGATTTTATGATAACATCCCATCTTCCTTTCTCCGTTTCAGGTTCAAGATCAAAACTGAAATTTTCAATATTTTCATTAATTACAACATTGGATTCTTTGTAATTATAATTGGATTTGGCCACACCTATTGTATAAGTACCAAATGGAACATCTGAAAAAGAGAATATGCCAATATTGTCGCTGCGTTCTTCTACAAAATACGTTGTATCGCTATTAAAGAGTGTCACTCTGGCATCACCAATTGACTGTGATGATACAGTGATTTTGCCAGAAATTGTATATTGAGCGACCAACATTTTACTCGAAATAATTAGACATAATGGTAAATATTTTAGGAGCATTTTACTTATATTTATTTGTTTTAATATTAAAATTAGCGACAACATTTTTTTATAAATATCATTTTCAGAATCCTCTTTAAAAAGTGCATTACCTTATTCATTTTTAGATATTGAAAAATGTATATTCAAAGTTCAGGTAAATACCATTGGGTGCTGTTCTAAGCATATTACTGTACAATTCTCTTCTGTAACCTACATCTATCCTGGCCTGGCTATTAAAAATAAATTGTATAGATGGGACCACATCTATATACGTTTTTCCGTTTTCATTAAGCGTTTGGCCCAAAAATTCAAGCATCAGGTTGATATTAGTCTGTTTAAAATTAGTGTATTTTTTTGGATACATCAGCTTTCCTACAGAAAGGGTGTAATTGGTAGCCGTATTACTTTGCGTATTTGGAAATTCATAATCCGGTTTATTGTCCAATGCTTTTTCAAAACTTACAGAAGAGCTGATGGCTACTTTATTTATGAGCTGAGTAATCACCAATCCGGTTTCATAACCACTATTGTGGCCCATGATTTCTATTTGTTCCTGATGAATATCTGCTCTGTTAAAACTATATCTGGCAAAAGCTGCCATCCTCAAGTGGCTGTGTAGGTCATCTGAAGAATAAAACCTGTACTTACTAAAGATATTGGCTCCTTCAGCATAAAGACTGTTACTCCTGTCACTTAAAAACACCGAAGTCCTGACCATCAGATTTTTTGTAATACCATAAGTGACTTCGGGCATGAGATGATAGTTGTACCCATCCTCATATACTTCCTTAAATAAAGAATTGCTCAGCCTGACACTCAGAGAGCCCGTGGGAACATTACTGGCCGGATCTGTAACCACAAAAAGTTCCTGCCCCAATAAGCTATTTACAGTAATCGTAAGTAAGACTATTAAAATTTGCCTCATAATCAATTGATTTTTACGTGATAGTCATCTTCATTTCCATCCAGGTAAGAAGGAATTTTCGAAAGTGATTTGGTCAATTTTTTATATTCCTTTTGCGTCACGTAACCTTTGTCCATGATTTTGGCCTTTGTTTCACCATGTAATACTTTTGACTTCGTATCGATAATGACCAAAGCGATGCCTTCTTTTTCTACTTTTATATTTTCAGAGATATCAGTATTGTCAAAGTTCATGGTAACAATCATCGAACCCACAAAAAAGCCTGCCTTTTCTACTCTTTCTTTCAAAATCCTGGGACTTATCATGGCTTCTTTTTTGAGATGTACTACAAAAGTGTTTGTGTTCAGATCTATGACCACACTATCTACTTCAGTCAATGATTTGAGCTGTTTATTGATGGCATTTGAACACATGGAGCAGGTAAGGCCTGTGGCCACAATTTCTGCTTTTGATATTTGTGCATTGACATTATACAATGCCGTTATAAATGTAACTGCAATTAATAAAATTTTTAAATTCATTTGCATTATTTTTTATTGTGATTTAATTGTTGTTTGATTTCCTTTTCGGTTGGATTGATAGCTATTAGTTTGCCGTTCGGATCAAATAGAAAAGAAGCTGGCAATGCCTCTACACCAAATTGTATGGCAGACTTCGCTTCAAATCCATGCGGATCTGTTAATTGTGTATATTCAATATTATCTTTAGTTATAGCTTTGAGCCATTTAGATCGGTCTGTATCTACTGATATACCTACTATTTCTAGTTTGGCTGGCGCATATTCGCGGTGCAAATCGACAAGTTTTTTGTTTGCTTTTCGACAGGGAGCACACCAGGATGCCCAAAAATCTACAAGTAGAATTTTACCTGTATAATCTAAAAGCCTAACTTCATTTTTTAAATTGCTTGGAAGATAAATATTAGGCAAAGGATCTCCTATTTTTAATTGTGCGTCAATAGAAGTGTTTGAAATTAGGCAAATAAAAAGTAAAATTATATTTTTCATTTTATATATCGTTTTTGATGTACCGTTTAGTTTACTAATAGCTGCCTGAAAAAATATTTTTTCAGGCAGCTATAATTACTTACTTAGCGAATTCTATTTCTAAATCCTTACCATCCAGGACGAATTCAATTCTCAATTCTTTATCTGCAATATGGTGAATAGTCCATGCATTTCCTGCCAAAGTCAATTTGTCATCAGTATTGGACCATAAACCTGATTTAGCTTGACTAAATGGAGTGATATTTGTTGTGATTTCGTATTGCTTATTGCTTTGTAAATGCAAAAACATCGTAGTTGTAGCAGGAGAAGCGACACCATCAATTTTAACTGATGTGGAATTCCACTCAGCTGTTAGATTTTCTGTAACTGTAGCTTCATCTTTTTTACATGAGGTTAAGCTCAAAGTTGCTACTAAAAGAATAGCGATTAAAGATTTTAAATGAATCATTTTAAATTAATTTAGTAAAATTAAAAAATATTAAGTTATTGAATTTCAAAATTTAACATCATACCTGCATCTTCATGTTCCAGATTATGGCAGTGGAATACAAATTTTCCTGTGTTATTAGGAAATCGTACGATGATTTTTACTTTTTCACCAGGAAATGCCAGCACTGTATCTTTCCACCCCTTCTCCCATGCTTGAATCGACCCTCTTCCTCCTATCCTGCTCAAAACCTGAAACTGAAGTCCATGCAAATGCATAGGGTGAATTTCTGTACCTGTAGTATTGTCAAACTCCCAGATTTCAACACTACCGCTTTTGACTACTTCGTCTCTTCGGTTGGCATCAAATGTTTTACCATCTATCGGGTGCATGACGCCTTCCATACCACCATGGACCATCATATGTCCAATATTAAACTTCCGGGAAGCAACAGAAGAAGATTCAGATATTTTTTCTACTGCCATTAATGTGGACGGAACAATAAAATTGTCTGTGGCATCTTTAATGATCTTAAATTTCATAACCTTAAAGCTTTGATTGCCTTGGGAAGATGATCCGCTAAACAATGCACTCTCCATAAATAATTCAGTACTTAAAGGCATACTACCAAAATTAATAAGTACATCAGCTCTTTCACCCGGAGCAAGTAAGATATTTGATACATCCACAGGAGCATCCAATAATCCACCATCACTACCGATAAGTTTAAATTTAATGCCGTCAGACAAAGCAAAATTGTAAATTCTTGCATTGGAACCATTCAATAGTCGAAATCTGTAAGTACGTTTTTCTACATCCATTACAGCACCAGGTGTCCCATTAACTAAGATCGATTCACCAAAAAAACCTATAGTTTGATCTTCAGCATCCGGATTATATTCCAGTCCGCCTGTGAGTCTCTTGTCCTGTATGACTAAAGGAACATCAAAATTTCCAGCAGGTAATTTTAAGGCTTGTTCTTCAGGCGATGACACAATATAAAAACCGGCCAATCCTCTGTATGCCTGACTGGCAGTAGCCATATCAGGATGTGGATGGTACCAATAAGTCCCGGGTCTGTTTGTAACACGAAAATTATAGGTGTATGAATTCCCTGCTTGCGTCAAGTCGGTAGGGTATCCGTCTTGTGAAGAAGGCGCTTCTAATCCATGCCAATGTATATTCGTCGGCTCTGATAGCTGATTTGAAAATACTAGATTCATCATATCCCCTTGATTTATTTTAAGTGTGGGTCCTAATATACCACCATTCCCATATGAAAGGGTTTTCAATGATTGACCACCAATTGTGGCAGTATTTGTTTTTGCAGCAAAAGATGCATTCTTTGCATCCATAACCATTGGTATAGCAATTGGGGTAGAGAAGGACTTTTCAACAACTGCTCTTGCTGTCGTTTGATTGCCATGGTCCATTTTATGACAACTTATTAGTGTAAAAGCTGCCATCAAGGTGATCATACCTCCGATTTTTATTTTATTCATGATATTTTATTTACTCTTTTTAATTTTCAAATCTTTTATCTTTTCTTCAAGATTTTTAACATCATCTGTCATATCCTTTTTTCGCGCTAGTTCCAAAGCTTTTTGTGCAGACTCAATAGCTTCTGGATATCTTTTCAGTCTTTCCAGAATGTTTGCTGTCAATACTGAGTAATTAATATTATCTACGCTAAGGGTTTCTGATGTAATTGACCATTCCAGCGCCTGATTCAAATCTTTTTTATTGAAAAAGTAATATTGTGCTCCCTTATTCAGCAAACCTGCATTCTCTACTTTTTTTACAATTAAATTTTCCTGTATCTGAGCCATAATTCTATCATCTGCAGTACTCATGATCGGTACCTTAATAGATGTATTCTCCCATTTCATTTCGAGTGACGCCGAATAGTCGGGTTTAAAATCTGTCAGCTCAATAGTGAAGGACTCATTCGTTGTCGGACTGTTTGTTGGTTTTACTTTTACACGAAGTACATCTTTTTTTTCATCATATCCAAAGTCACCATGTAGAGTTGCATCTTGATTTAGGATGATAATCCACTCTTCCTTGCCCGGGATAGAGTAAAGCCCATACTGACCTTTTTTCACTAGCTTGCCACCAAAAACAATGTCTTCACTGAATTTTATCCTGGTGCTTTCCCCGGCACCTGTCCGCCAAAGTACATCATATGGTACCAATGCTCCAAAGATCTTTCTGTTTCGCATGTGTGGTCGGGAATAACTCAATTCTATTTGAGTAAATCCCACTTGATGTGTCCAGGCGGCATCAGGGCTTGCTGTGGGTAAATCTATCTGAGCCATCATAAATGACGGAATCAAAAATACTATTAAAATGAATGTTTTCATTCCCATTATTATTCCTTTTTTGCAGGCCTATCGTACTGGCAACAGCCATGAAGATTTTCATAGACTGAATCGGGTGCTCTGAAATTTTCACTATCGTAGCCAACAGCTGCTATTCTCTTGAGTACTTCATCGACATTTGTTTTGGTACTGTCTATAGTGATCTTTGCCATCGCTAAGTCAGCATCCCATACAGCATTTGATTTGCCTTTAACATTGGCTGCTTTTTCGATGGTCTTTTTGCACATGCCACAATTTCCATACACTTTGACGTCTACGGTTTTCAAATTTTTTGTCTGCGCTGTACTGAGATGTGTAGTGAATAGTGCTAAACATATTACTACTGCACTTTTAATAAATGTGTTCATTTAGATGTGTTTTAAAACTTTAAAAAATATTACCTACTTTTTTGATATCCGTTCAGGGATCAATATTATGAGCATCGAAGTCGTAATTTTGGAGAATTTATTACTCTAAAAGTTAAAATTCCTTTCTGCCGTTATACATACAGAAAATCCAAAACCAATGGATGCTATTTAAATGTAAAGCTCATTGAAGTGTATTGTAAAGTAGTCATAAAGCGGTACAAAAAGTACTTTCAGCAAAATCTACATGTGACGAATACAAAATATGAACTTAGCCCTATTGCAGAAACAGGGAATCATGGAAGGCTAACAAAGGAAAGATTGGTAAAGCACCCTTAGATTGTCCACAAAGAGTGGTGGTGGTTTATATAAATAAAATCTGAGCGTTTTTGCATTTTCTTTAACCTTGTAATTTAGGTCAAAAGACACCCCAACGATAGGACTATAAAAAACAGTTTGAATATCAGAAAAAATAACTTTTGTTATTTCTGAAGCGTTTGTATTTAACTTTTTATAGTGTGACTTATCCTCACAGCAAGGCTTCTTTTTTATAGTTTGCCCTTTTGCTAAGACATCTTTAGTTTCGCACAAATACACTTTTTTAGCAGAACAACACTTTTTCTTTTTCTTTGTGCAACAGTTGTTTGACTTAATAAAAAATGCAATCGAAGTTCCATTTTTACTACATATATGCTCATTGATAGTTATGCCCATCGACGAGATGAGAAAATTGAATGCCAATAATATGTGTAACGTCTTGAAAATCATACTATTCATTATTTTATAACGAAAATATTCTATTGAAAGTTGTACATGTGACTTATTTTATCAAATTTTAACATTTCCTGTATTTTTTATTTTTATTTGGTCTTATAAAATTCGAATAAAAATTGAAGCATTGCTTTATTTACATTAGCTATACCTACTGATTTCACTTACAATTTTTAATTAATGATGTCATTTCTTTGAAAGTCAATCCCCCAAATTTTATCCGCCTGTCTATTTATCCGCACGGTTATTATCGTACTTATTTTAAAATTCATAAAAATATTAAAACCGCCACGTGTAATATCTATTGTGCGTACTCCGGATTGGTTAGAAATTTTTGATCACTCAATGTTTTTAGAAAATTCACCAAATCTGTTTTGTCCTGAGCACTTAGACCAAGCCCCTTTGCGATAGTTGGCATTATTAGGGGAGATACTGTAGATGACATCTTTACGCCTGAATTATAATGTTCCACTACTTCTTCCAATGTTTTAAATCTGCCATCATGCATGTAAGGAGCGGTGTGGGCTACATTTCTGAGTGATGGCATTAAAAATGCTGCTCTATCAAATGCAAGATTACTTACTTTCTCTCTACCATAATCTGTAAAATCCGAATCCTTATCTAATCCATTATTCATAAATTCTCCATTTTCAAAATTGGGTCCACTATGACAATGGGCGCAATCAGCTCCAGACAAATCAGGAAAAAATTGATTATATTCAGCAAAAAATAATTTTCTACCGCGCTCTTCACTTTCGCTTAAGGTGGTATTACCTGCAAGATATTGATCATATTTTGAGTCAAAAGATACAATCGTCATCATAAATTGCTCCAATGCCAGACTGACCTTTGTGCTATTAACTTCCGGAGTTCCAAAAGCTCGTACAAATTGATCTTTATACTTCTGGCTTGCATTTAATTTTGATACTATATTGTCTAAGGTTTCGTGCATTTCCAAAGGGTCTTGAATAGGTAAAAGCGACTGTTCCCTCAGTGTGGCAGCTCTCCCATCCCAGAAAAACCCTGTTTTGTGCCATGCAAGGTTGAATATTGGCATGGCTTGTCTTTTTCCGAAGAACCCATCAACACCTTTAGAGAATTGATTCTTGTCAGAAAAACCATCTGTTTGGATATGACAACTTGCACATGCTTGCGTACCATCTTTTGACAGTGCTTTCTCATAAAACAACATTTTACCTAATCTCACACCTTCCTTGGTCAAAATATTATCTTTTGGTAGTTCTGGATCTCCAAAATTTTCAGGAAAAACAAAATTGTACAACGTACCATCATATTGGGCAACTTCTACTTCTTCTGGTTGGCAAGCAACAATCAGAACGACTATCATTATAAAAAAGTAGTACACTATTCTATTCATTTTACTTTTATTTTATTCGCTTAAATATGGATTGGTGAGCAAAGTATAATCGTCCATTGTATGTAAGAAAGCCACCATGGCTTTTTTCTCATTTTCTGTCAAGCCCAATGGCCTTATCAAGTTGCTCTTGTGTATGTGATTTCTTCCACCGTTATTATAATGATTTACCACTTCTGTCAAAGTCGCTATCGAACCGTCATGCATGTATGGCGCTGTAAAACCTAAATTTCTAAGACTTGGAGTCTTAAACAGAGCAAGATCTGAATCCTTTTGAGTTAATCTAAATCTACCAGGATGTGCATAATTTTCGTAAAGACCGTTATTTTTAAATTCATAATTGGTAAAATTGAACCCACTATGACATTGACTACAATTTGTTCTGGAACTAAAAAAGAGCTCTCTACCCTTCTCTTCCACACCTGTAAGGCTGGATTTGCCTGTCACATAATCATCATATTTACTATTGCCACTGATGATACTGCGCTCATATGTACTGATACTCCTTGTGATAGTAAATGGGTCCAAAGCCCTACCATAAGCCTTCCTAGCCATTTCCTGATACACAATGTCATTTTTTAATCTGGACTCAATTTCTACTATATTAAATCCAAATTCATTATGTTCGGCAATAGGCACTAATACTTGCATTTCCAATGTAGGTATGCCTCCTTCCCTGGTATAATATGGATAGTAAGCAACATTGGCCAAAGTAGGCGCATTCGTAACTCCTGGTCGATTAAAAACACCAAGTGTCAGACTTACATCATCTGCAAAACCATGTGATTGTTTATGACAACTAGCACAACTCACTGTAGAGTCAATAGACAAACGTTTATCATAAAAAAGTCTTTTACCCAGAGACCATCGATCAGGACTGTAGGCATTAAGATCGGGATAGATGATCTCTGGAAAATGACTTGGGATGGCTATTTGCTCTAATATTTTGAAAGGTGGCTCCTGTATTTCATCCATGTCTGAACAAGAAATACATATAAACACAAAAATACAAAAATAAAAAGAGCAATGTTTCATTTTATATTACTGTTTTACCACACTTCCTCTGTAAGTTAGTTTGCCCGCTTGCCTTAGTTCTATAGAGTAGAAACCTAAATGATCCACTATTACTTCATTTTGTAAAGCAGGGTTTGAAAGTTGGTAAACGATTCTGCCTACTGCATCTCTGATGATTATTTTGCCATCCAGAATTTGGTCTTCTGAAAGTGTTATCGTAACCTTTCCATCAATTGATGGATTTGGAAAGACCCTTAGACTTCCTACCTCTATATCATGTGCCGCTGATATCAGTGGTGTTGCACTAAATACATGTTGATTAAAATTACTAAGCAATGAGACAGCTTCTTTTGTGCTGCCATGCAATATGACATTTTTATTCATGTTGATGCCTTTCAGACTATGACCATAATCAGCATCAATAGATACCATTAATCCACCATTATGGTCTGTACCATGGGTAACTATTGTTGTAGGTTTGTACAATTCATCACCCAACCCATGGATTTGATAATTGAATTGCAAATTTGCCCCTGATTTGCCCTCGATAGCTACAAATCTAAACCCAGCGGCCCATCCCCAATGCATTTCTGGTGACTTTGGTGCTAAAGGGTGACCAGCTGGCCACAATGTCGGGTCTGCATGATTATCTGTAGCTTCTACACCTATTGAAAATGTTATTGAATCTAGTATTCCTATGTTGAAACTTCCTAACAATTCATCGACTGTTACCCCCTTACTGACAAAAATATACTTATTGTTGACTGCTGTCTGCATACCTCCATCATGGTGGAGTTTTATAGATGATATATAATAATCCAGTCTTGAGATATTAAATTTTGTCCCTAGATCATTTGTGCCTCCATCGCCAATCGAGAAAGGTGCAGTACCTATGTATTGATTGAGTTGTAAATGAACTTCTTTTTGACCATAGGAGATTGAAAAACTTAGCATTAAAAAAGCTATAAAAATTTGATTCGTAAAAGATTTTACCATGATTATTGATTTTATTATTAAAAAAATGATTTAACTTAAAATGATTTAAAATTTATTTGATTTGATACATTCCACCAAGGTTAATACCCCATTTAGTATGATTATTATGGTATTCATTTGGCATCATCATCACAACATTTATTTCAGGATTCATAACCAATCTCATTCTTGGACTCAATAGCCATTCTACACTCATTCCTAATATTATTCCTGTGGTGATTTGATTTGATTTTTGATTTAAGACAGAAGGGCTAAATCCATGATTAAAACAAAGATTTGCACATGACTCACTAAAATGTGTTATGGTCTCATTACTATAGGAAGAAACCCCAAAATTTAACCCACCCTTTGCAAATACTGACCAGTCTCCTTTTGTGTATATTACTCTTTCAGCAGTTATTGGTATGGCCCAGCTAACTGTTTCTTTATGCATTCCCATTTCAATATTGAATACTTCAGTGCTATCTAATGGAGTTCCTTGGTTTTCTTCAGAAAGCCTTAAATTTATCGTAGAAGAAGATCTTCCATTTGTTACATTATAGGAAAATGCATATTCTTTGGGATCTGGGCTGTCAGGATTTAAGCATATTCCATCCATCAATCGTAAACTAGCTGTATGCGATGCATGATGAATTAGATAACTTCTGTTTACGCCCAAACCAAATTTCCATTTTTCATTTGGCACAAGTTGTAGGCTTAGACCTGTTTGCATTCCTATTTCTTTGGACATCGTATGCGTAGAAAAGTTAAGCATACCAGCCATCATCTCAGGAGCCCCGCTATGTATTGTAGTTATAGGACCACCATCTATTTTCACAAAATATTTCATTTGGCTAAGGGATTTGGGTTTGATTTGAGGGAAGGTAATCTGGGCTGAATTGCTGCTTTGGATGGAGTTAAAATCGTTCATTTGATTCAATGAAAGTATTTCCAATGGCAGAAAAGATTTTGAAAACGTTCTTTCTGTAATAATAGCGCTTCTATCCGTTTCCTTCTCATCGATATTTACATTTCCATTTGATGGTTGCAAAGCTAGCATAATATGATTAGAAAAATTAGAATCTAACATTTTCTGATCTATGCCTTTTCCAGTCACATCTATTCCGGATTGATCAATAAGTGATACATTGTATTTGTCTTTCTTTTCACTTATGGTTAACACTTGTTCAATAAGTTTATTCACAACAATCTTTGATGGAAGATCAACTTTTTCAATACCTTTAGAAGTGTAAACAGGTACTTTTCCTTCGTCATTCATGTCTTTTGACGACTCTATTGCTGCTTTGTTTGTTTGAATATGTCGTGCAGCATTATAATTTTGAATAGATGATGCAACAGGTATATGCTCACCTTTTATAATTGGGTTTTTATACTGGTCATATACATATTTTCCAAGTATGGTGACTAATAGTAATATTAATACAAAAAGTAACAAATACCTTCGCTTACGCTTTTTATCCTGTTCTTCCAATCTCATTTCAATCAAATCCCAATCAGCTCCAGCTGCAGACTCACTAGGATTCAGCTCCCTTATTTTATTGGAATATTTCTTTAGAAAATTGTTGGTTGACATAATCTTTATGCTTTACTTTTAACTATTCAATTATTTTGATCTAAGGGTTGCCTGAGTAGTTCTTTTTTTTACAAAAAAAATTAAGATTTTTTATTGAATTCTGCCAGTATCCTAAAACGAAAGCAATCTACATTGCGAAATTAGGAATTTAAGTCGTGCCCTGGCTTTAGATAGATTTGATTTGGAAGCACCTACAGAAATACCTAGATTTTCAGCTATTTCTTGATGACTATATCCTTCTACTGCATACAAATTGATTGCCATTCTGTAAGCAGGTGGCAATTGCTGAGCCAGTTTCAGTACTTCTTCAGGTGACATATCGGAGATTCCTTCTTCAACATCATCAGTTAGGTTTTCAATATTTTTATTTTCTTCATAATCTGTCCACTTTAATTCACTCTTTTGTTTGCGATAGTGATTGATTGCCGTCCTGATGACGATTATCCTGAACCAAGCCTCAAAAGGTTTGGACGGATCATAATCTTTTATTTTATCATATACTTTCAGAAATGCATCATTGAGCACTTCTCTCGCTTCATCCATGTGACTACAATATGCTATTGCAACTGCAAGACCATATTTGTAATATAGATCAAACAAAGCCTTTTGATGCCTTCTGTCTTTACTTACACATCCTTTGATGATTTCATCCATTACACATTATTTGTATTTAATCCCCTCTCCACTATCTCCTCCCTATCCCCATCATACCTATACTTCACTATCTCCCCTGAAATAATGAGCTGTATAGCTTGTTCTATGATGTACAACGGGGCTATAAACCATTCCCTTGGAGTGTGCCTTTGGCCGTCACCATCAAAGACATCTATATTTAGACACCACTTTCCGAAGAAGTTATGCATCAACTGTTCCAGTTTTTGTGGATTCATATTGTAGCAATTGTACACTATGATGATACTGACCTCCGCCATAAGATAAGTAGGCTCCTGGGAAGCATTTTTTATCCTCTCTTCAACTTTCGTGTTCGAGTACCCTATTTTATACAAATGTCTTATTGATGCTATGTCGGGATTCGTACTTTTTGATTTTAGAACGTAGATATACCCTGTATCTTGATCTTTTTCAGTGATACTCCCGAAACGCTCATAAAATATCTCATTGGCTTTATCTACATTTTCAGATACTGCTTTGCCATTGGCTAGCAGTCCTTTGTACAGTGAGCGATATAGCATATTGGATTCAGTGCCATTTTCAAAGATGACCCTGGTCCTTCCATCCTTTCTCAAGCGGCTACCACTTTTATAGGGCTGAATATCCTCCTTAAAATCTACCTGCTCCAGATACAAAAGTATGCCATTATGAACATAATAGTCGCCTGCTCTTAGATTCTGTTCCTTAAACGCCAATAATTTTCTTTTGCCTGAAGCCAAGTCGTTTTGCACAGCTTTGAATGAAGCTTCATACCGATCAAAATCTTTACAACTTTTGCGTTTGGCAACAAAATCTGCACTGGCTCTATCTTCAGGTAGGCTGACATGTTTCAGATCAAACAGATTTTCCTCGTCGCTACCCAATAAATTCATTTCATCATCGCCAAAAATATCAGAAATGGAAGTAACGACTTTTTGCTCATTCAACAATTGGTGAACATCATAAGGCTTTAGCATTTCTATCTTTAAGGTATGACTTCTGATGGATTGAAGCCTGGAGTAAAGTTGGTGTTCCTGAATACCTCCTCCAGCCTTGGGCTCTCTTTGATGTTTATCAAAGAAATCATTGATCTCGCCAAATGATACTACCAATCTTTCGTCTTCGTTTCTGGCTACATTATTTGATGGTTTGACATTCAAAAGCCCAAACGGATCATCATCAAATATATCAAAGAGTGTCTTTTTATTAACCATTTTGTTGCTTTCTTTTTTGGTCTTTGATATAGAGTAATACTTCGGCCATCCTACGTTCTATGGCATCTGCAGATTGTAAGGAAGGCTCACGCTGAAACGTAGCATAAAATGACTTTATCTTTGGCCACATGATCACGGCTTCATCTTCACTCACTTGTATCCTGGTGGATTCTATAGCATCTTGTATGACTTTCAGTACCTTGGTAGTCACTGATTTTGATAGGATTTCGTATGCCTTCTGAAAAGGATTGATAGTATCTATTAGGTCAATATGCAAATCATCTATGTTGACAAATTGCCCGGCCATCCTGATGAAACGTTGGTCAGCTTTATACCCATCATTACCACCTCCATCGTGTGCTACCATACCACTGAATTTTTGTACATCGCTATCGCTCAGATCGGGATATAATGTCCGGACGATCTTGGGTATCAGATCAGTTGGTACCGTATCGGTTCCATCGCCTGTTGCTTGCACATATTCTTCATCTTTACGTATGGCTTGTTTCAATGCATCGACGTCGATCATCAGATTGTTTTTAATCACCGAATCCAATACCACATATTGTCTCACTTCTTCCACTTCATCTTCTGTCAGATTGGGATATTTGGTTTGGATTATCTTTGGTATCAATACCCTGTTGATCACCTCAGGATCTATTTGTCCTGGAATAGCTTTCAGCATCGTATCATCTTGCAAAATGGTAGCCTTCAGGTCATTCAGATCTGAATCAATGATATCTCTGACCCGCTTCGAACTAGGAGTCTTAAATCCCCTGATCTTGATTTCTCCTTTCTCAGCTTTGTCGTCATCACCGAGTTTTGACTTAAATTTAAAATTGGGTGCCATGACTTGTTCCATCAATAAGGATGCGGTGATAGCTTTGAGCATATTATTGACCGAGAGTTTTACAGCGTCATCAGCCGCATCGGGCTGAGCGATGAGATTGGTAAACTGTGCATGGGTTTTGTTATCACTGTCACGGGTACATCTTCCTATGATCTGAATAATTTCAGTGAGAGATCCGCGATAACCGACCGTGAGCGCATGTTCACAGTAAGGCCAGTCAAATCCTTCCTTTGCCATTCCCAACGCAATGATCAGATCCATGTCGTCCACACCTTTTATCTCGCGTAGATAGTTTTGGATCTTATCCCTATCCCTTGCCTGATCATTGACCAAATCAGCCACTTTGATCATACGACCATCACCATGTCTTTTGATGGTGATGACACCTGTTGTCGCATCTGTCCCCACGTATTCACCTATGGCATCCAGGATGGTATCCACTTCCCTATGTTTATCCTTGGTAGATTCTCCGGAATTGACATTGGGTATATGTAGGATGGTTTTTTTGTCAGTATCCAATATTTCCATGATGGCAGATGTGTACTTTCCTTGATAGAAATGATACCCTATTCCCAGTGATTTTAAATAGGTATATCCATTCAACTGCTCATAATAATTATAGGTTACTTTAGTAAACTTTGCTTCGTCCTCAGGTTTTAGCACAGGTACACTATCACCTCTGAAATATGATCCGGTCATGGCGATGATATGGGCATTAGACTTCGTCATGATCGATCTTAGCAATTCACCCAATCGACTGTCACCATCCGCAGACACATGATGAAACTCATCAATGGCTAGCAAGGTACCGTCAAACATGCTATCATCTAGCTCCTCATATGCAAATCTTAATGTGGCATGAGTACAGATAAGTATCTTTTCATCATTAGCCATAAAATTCCTGAATGCCTCAACCTTTGTTTTGCTGCCATCAAGTCCGGGAGTACATAGATTGTATTGTTCGTTATAAGTCCAGTCAGCATAAAATCCATATTCGCTAAGTTTTGTAATACTAAACGAACCACCAATAGATCTTTCCGGCACGGCTACGATTACCTTCCTGATTCCTTGGTTGACGAGCTTGTCCAATGCTACAAACATCAGTGCCCTGGACTTACCAGATGCTGGTGGTGCTTTGAGTAACAGATATTGTGCATCTCGAGCCTGATATGCCTTTTGCTGCATCTCACGCATACCCATCTCATTGATTTTGGCGCTTTCTCCCGTTTGTCCATAACTCACATGTACTATATCTGGCATTATTTCTTATTTTTAAGTTGTTTGGTTTCTGTTTCCAATTGTTTAATAAAGTCATTTTCCACCTGACTCAGGTCGTTTTTAGTTTTTTCTTTATATGTATCATATGCTTGATGGGCTTTGACAATCGCATCATGATGACTTATGCTACCTGCATTATCCAGTATGTTTTTATTGGTGAGTTTCAGAAATCCATCTAGTCGCTCCACCCAATCACGCATATACATGACCTGTCGAGATATCGCTTGTATTTCAGCTATTTCCAGAAAAGCCGTAACCATCCTGTTGAGTATATCAAGTTCATCCGTTGTTAAGTAGTTTTTTGCGATTTCCGTTTCCTGTTTTGTTGGCTGAGACCCTTTATAATTGGTCAATCCCAAATGTGGTTTTCCGGCATCTACACGCCGATATATGATTTCTGCCGCAGTATGTCCATGAGCTGCCCAATGCATTTTGTTTTGAATGGTTTTAAAAAAGTCAACAGCAAGGCTGGTAGTCGCATCATAATCTATACTCGTAGCAAATATGTCCAATACTTTTCTCCAGAATACCTTCTCTGAAGAACGGATATCTCTGATACGAGCGAGCAATTCATCAAAATAATTGCCTCCACCTGCTTCTTTAAGTCTATCATCGTTCATGGCAAAGCCCTTGATCAGATACTCTTTGATAAGTGCAGTAGCCCATTTTCTGAACTGTACACCCCGATGTGATTTGACCCGATAGCCAACAGATATGATCACATCCAGATTGTAAAAAGCTACAGGTTTATCTGAAAAAGCAATATGCATTTTTTGCATATTGCTTTCTTTATCCAGTTCACCTTCACTAAATATATTATTAATATGGCGTGATATTACAGACTGATCTCGCTGAAACAGCAAAACGATCTGCTCCTGTGTAAGCCAAACGGTTTCATTCTCAAACCTGGTCTCTATTTTTGTTTGACCATCTTCCGTCTGATATATTAATATTTCTGAATCCATATATTTTACTTTTTCTTAAATCTATCTTATAATCAAAATCATAAAAATCACACAAATAATCATACCTAATCATTTATTCAG
>DLGS01000292.1:20310-21783 GCA_002482815.1 Bacteroidetes bacterium UBA7688 | reverse complement strand
ATCGAAACGGACAGACGTATTGTAAAAGACAAAATTTCCTTACTTAAAAAACGTCTTCTCGAAATTGATAAACAATCCTTCACGCAACGCAAAGAGCGGGGAGAATATATCCGTGTGGCCTTTGTAGGTTATACCAATGTAGGCAAAAGCACCCTGATGAATATCATCACAAAGGCAGATGTTTTTGCAGAAAATAAACTGTTTGCTACCCTGGATACCACAACAAGGAAAGTTGTGTATGAGCAAACTCCCTTTTTGCTAAGCGATACAGTGGGGTTCATCCGCAAATTGCCTCATCACCTGGTTGAAAGTTTTAAAAGCACCCTGGACGAGGTGCGCGAAGCAGATTGCCTTTTGCATGTGGTAGATATTTCTCACCCCGCTTACGAAGACCAGATGGGAGTGGTTATCAAAACCTTACAGGATATCAAAGCTTTCGACAAACCTATTGTAACCATCTTCAATAAAATGGATGTTTATGAGAAAAATACTTTCGACCAATGGCTTGACGACAGTGTCAAGCAGGAAATGCTGCTCGACCTTAATGAACGCTGGCAGCTAGCCACCGAAAATAATGCTGTATTTGTATCCGCAACCGAAAGAAGGAATATTGATGAACTGAGAGATACAATTCTGACTAAGGTGAAAGCACTTTACGAAAAACAATACCCGTATCTCACTGATTTTTATTAGAAGGGATTACAAAAAATACAGACAAATCAATTGATTAAATTAAACTTATTTTTGACTGTTCGTCATCATTCAAAAGGGTAAAACTTCTTTATGGAAAAACCAGTTATTGGTATCACGACCGGAGATATTAATGGTATCGGGCCGGAAATTATTATTAAAACTTTGTCCGACAATCGAATCCTCGATTTGTGTACGCCCATCGTTTTTTCGTCCAATAAAGTCATCAATTACTACCGCAGAATAGCGGTGGACCATCAACTTGTTTTTCATAGCACCAAAGAAATGGACAAGCTGAATCCCAAGCAGGTTAATGTTTTCAACTGTTGGGAAGAAGAAGTATCCATTCAGCCGGGTGTGCTTACAGACGCCGGTGGAAAATATGCCGTTCGCTCACTTGAAGTGGCAACCCAATGCCTGAAAGACGGACAACTCGACGCTTTGGTAACAGGTCCTATTCATAAAAGCAATGCCCAGTCGGCCAATTTTCCTTATTCCGGCCACACACCCTTTCTGAAAGCAAAATTTGAAGCAAAAGATGTTTTAATGTTGCTTTTTCATCAGGATTTGCGTGTAGCTGTGGCAACGGAGCATGTACCTTTGGATAAAGTAACGGCGAGCATTACCACAGAATTATTACAAAGCAAACTCACATTACTACGCGAGAGCCTGGTAAAAGATTTTGGCATTGACAAGCCACGAATCGCCGTATTGGGACTCAATCCGCATGCCGGAGATGAAGGCGCTATCGGCACACAGGAACAAACGATTATTAAACCATTG
>DLGS01000292.1:0-20241 GCA_002482815.1 Bacteroidetes bacterium UBA7688 | reverse complement strand
ATTAAACCATTGGTAGAACAATGGCAACAAAATGGACACCTGATTTATGGTCCATACAGTGCCGATGCTTTTTTTGCTAAAGGAAATTATAAAAACTTTGATGGCATTCTCGCCATGTACCACGATCAGGGCCTTATTCCTTTCAAGACTTTGGCCAATGGCGAAGGGGTGAATTTTACAGCAGGCTTACCCGTGGTTCGTACATCTCCGGACCATGGAACAGCATTTGATATTGCCGGAAAAAATCTGGCCGATCACAGTTCTTTTATGGAAGCGATTTTTCAGGCTATAGAGTTGGTTCGCCAAAGAGACAGCTTTGGAGAATATACAGCAAATCCTTTGCGCCGCAGAAGAATGGAAAAAGAAAGAGATTAAAAACACTAACGGATAAGAAATGATTCAATTCGAAAAATTTACCCTTGATAATGGTTTGCGCGTCATCGTTCATCAGGATGTGACTACACCCATGGTGGCAGTTAACCTTTTGTATGATGTGGGCGCAAGGGACGAAAACCCCGGGCAAACTGGCTTTGCACATTTGTTTGAGCACCTGATGTTTGGCGGTTCTGTAAATATTCCGGAGTATGATACACCACTGCAAATGGCTGGTGGGGAAAACAACGCCTACACCACCAACGATATTACCAACTACTATGTTCAGCTACCTAAGCAGAATATTGAAACGGCATTTTGGCTGGAAAGCGACCGCCTGTTTTCGTTAGCCTTCAGCAAAAAAAGCCTGGATGTGCAACGAAAGGTTGTTTGTGAAGAATTTAAAGAACATTATATCAATAAACCATACGGCGATGCCTGGAAACATCTTCGCGAACTGGCCTATACCCAACATCCTTACCGCTGGATGACTATCGGTAAAGAATTGAAACATGTAGAAGATGCTCAGCTGGATGATGTAAAGAACTTTTTCTTCAAACATTACCGTCCTGTAAATGCAATTTTATGTGTGGCAGGGAACGTAACGACTGATGAAGTTAAAACCTTAGCCAACAAGTGGTTTGGCGATATAGAACCAGGAGAAAAATACACTCGTCAACTACCAACCGAACCCATTCAGACAGCAGCCAGAACAGAATCCTTGGTGCGTAAGGTGCCTATCGATGCACTTTATAAAGCCTGGCATATTCCGGCAAGAATGGAAAAGGGATACCACGAAAGCGATTTGATTACAGAAATAATGGGCAATGGTTATGCTTCCCGTTTGTATCAAACCCTGGTCAAAGAACAACAGGTTTTCAGCAGTATCAATTGTTATCATACCGGTAGCCTGGATGCAGGATTGTTGGTAATAGAGGGAAAAGTAAAAGAAGGTTTTACGCTCGAAATGGCGAACAGCGCCGTGAAAGAACAAATTGATCTTTTGGTGGAAAATGGTATAACCGAAGATGAATTGCAAAAGGCCAAGAATAAAATCGAAGCCATGATTGCATTTGAAGATATGAGCATTTTATCGCGGGCCAACAACCTTGCTTTTTATGAACTTCTGGGCGACGCCGCACTCATCAACGAAGAATTGAATCAATACCAATCTGTTACGAGCGCTTCAATGCTGGAAACCGCCAGAATGGTTTTCAGACCAGAAAATGAAAACACCTTGTTTTATAAAGCTGAGCAATAATCCTGATCAAATATTTAATGTTAGCGGAGGCAATTGTATTGCCTCCGTTTTATTTTAAATGGCAGAATTGGCCTATATATCTCAGGTCGCAAATGCACTCGGTTAAGCCAAATAAAAAACCTAAGTTTGTACTTCTTTTTATATCTTAAATGCGCCTGATATTTCGTTTTGCAGCTCTGCTGATTTTATTAATTCCGGTAGGTGTGACAGGGCAGGAAATATCTTCGTCCAAAAAGCCCCGCGTATTGTTTTTATTGGACGGATCGTCCAGCATGGCCGAAAACTGGAATGATGGTAAAAGTCGTTTTCAACAGGCAGGAAAATTTATTCTGGGTCTGATAGACAGCTTAAGCGAAGCCAATAGTGAGGTTGAATTTGGTCTTAGGGTTTTCGGGCACCAGTATCCATCGCAGGAAAAAAACTGCTATGATACCAAACTGGAAATTAAGTTTTCAAGATATAACCGCCCCCAAATGGAAGCAAGGCTTGAAGCTCTTCATGGCTATGGTGTTTCCCCAATAGCATTTTCGCTGACAGAAGCCGCCAGTGAAGATTTTGAAAATGAAAGCAAATATGCCTACAGCATTATTTTGGTAACGGATGGAGGTGAGAGTTGTGGCGGCGACATTTGTAAAGTCGCCAATGATTTGCTGCGCAGAAAAATTTTCTTTCGGCCATACATTGTCAGCCTGGTAGATTTTGATTATGCCCCGCTCAAAGAAATGTATAAATGCCTGGGCACATTTCTTACGGTAAGCATTCAACCACAAATGAACCCGGTCATTTCAAAAATTGTGGATGCACACAGAGAAGGTTTTGTTCGTGCAAAAACAGGGAAGGTTATTTCCGTTTTGCCTGAAGAAAAAAAGCCCGAACCAAAGGTAGTTCGTGAACCTGCAGGTGAAATTATAATTCCAATTACCTATAAAATAGATCCGGTTACAGGCGAAAAAACAATAGTTCCCAACAAAACAACAATAGAGGAACCCAAAAAACCTGAGCCAAGAAAAGGGGACACTATCATAATTATGCCGGTAAAACCAAAGGCAGAACCAAAGAAAACAGTAATTGTACAGCCTGATAAAGTAGCAGAGCCAAAAGTTATTTTGCAGGTTCGCGATAAGCGTATTATCAAACCGCTGCGTGTCAACACTCAACCCAAAACATTTAAAACTATTGAGTATAATCCTCCCTATCCAAAATATCTGCAGGTTCCGCCATTCATTCTTTCAGCCATTGGCGATACACCACCTGCACCGGTAATACTGGTACGCAAAAAAGAAACGGCAATTCCTGCATTGGTTGCCGCGAAGAAAAAAAACTTCAAAAGTATCATTCAGGTTTTACCACAACCAAAAACGTTTGCAGTTCCTCCATTTCAGTTGATGGCTATTGCTCCGCCACCAGTCGTTGTGCCGGAAACAACCGCTACTGCACCGGTTGTGAAACCTGTAGTAAAACCCATCATTAAACCAGCAGAAAAACCAATCGTAAAGCCGGCCGTGAAGAAAACGGAGAACGAGTATGTAATTGAAAAAACTGCGGCTCAGGAAACACTCGTTGAAGTTTATTTTACAGATGGAAACGGAACTTTTTATCCTACCACACCGGAGATATTACTGAGCGACCCTGTTACCAACAAACCGGTAAAACAATTTTACAGAACGGTTAATCCGGAAGGAAATCCGGACCCCGCTAAAGTGCCGGCCGGCAGTTTTAATCTTAGCGTAGTAGGAAGTGACAGAACTTTTTTGAAGGCGATTGAAATTGCACCGAATATGAAAAACAAAATTGTCATAACCGTTAGCAGCGGATCTTTGAAGTTTGTATGGAGCGACGCGGAGGATAAAAAACCCGTGGATAAATATTTTGCTATCGTAAAAAGAAATTTTGTCCCTCAACCTGCTGTCAAACAACGCTGCGACACCATTATGCCCTATCCTCCGGGAAATTATCATATCGAAATAAATACCTTGCCGGTAAGTGTCCGCTCTTTAGATCTTAGTTTTGACCTCACCAGGACTATCCATATTGAGCGCCCGGGAACGATACAGATTACTAATACGAACGCTATGGGCAAAGCAAATTTTTATTATCAGCATGGCGACCGCTTTTCGAAATTTCATGCCATGAACATTACCGGAAATCCTGCCAGCCAGAATGTAGAAGTGTTACCTGGTAAATATGAAGTCCATTATGCTGTTGCTCCTGGCTTACCGGAAAAAACGCTTGTGTTTTATGTTGTTTCAAATGAAACGAAATTGCTAGAGCTGAAATAAAATGTCTGATATAATTCTAAAGAAAATAAATAGCAAGGACGAGCTTTTTAAGGGCGTTTTTGCATTGCGCGAAAAGGTTTTGCGCATACCGTTAGGCCTTTCATTATATAACGAAGATACCAGCAGTGATGCAGAGGATGCTATTTACATTGCCTTGTCAGACGAAAAAGTTATTGGCTGTGTAATGTGCAAAAACATAGGTGATGATTGTATAAAATTGCGCCAGATGGCCGTTGATGATTCCTTTCAGAAATCCGGAATTGGCAAACTTCTGGTATTGGAAGCAGAAAGAGACTCCTTGCAAAATGGATTTAAAAAAATCTCCCTTCATGCCCGTCAAAATGCTGTGGGATTTTATGAGAAACTGGGCTACAGATCATACGGCCCTGTTTTTACAGAAGTAGGAATTCCCCATCTTACAATGGAAAAATTATTATAAACTTTTGCTTTTGCCGACTTGCCTTTTTGATTAATCCTACCTTTGATTTATGTCATTTTTTATATCCGAAAACAAACCATTTCTTATTGCCGGACCATGTAGTGCCGAAACGCGTGAGCAGGTTTTGAAAACAGCTGAAGGAATGAAGGATTTACCCCTCCAGTTATTTCGGGCCGGCGTGTGGAAGCCCCGAACCCGTCCGGGTTCTTTTGAAGGAAAAGGGAAAGAAGCACTGGAATGGTTGCAAGAAGTAAAAAAGCAATTCGGGTTTAAAATAACGATAGAAGTGGCAGAAGCCGAACATGTTGAGCTTGCTTTGAACCATGGCATCGATTCAGTATGGATTGGTGCACGTACAACAGTAAACCCTTTCCAGGTACAACATATAGCAGACGCCTTGAAAGGAGTGGATATCCCTGTATTGGTAAAAAATCCGGTAAATCCGGATGTGGATTTATGGCAGGGGGGGATAGAGCGGATTATGACTGCAGGCATAAAAGATGTTGCGGCCATTCACCGTGGATTTTCTACTTATAAAACCAACAGCGGTTTTCGTAATCAACCCAATTGGATTATCCCTGTGGAGTTGCGCCGTCGCATCCCGGGACTGCCCATTTTTTGCGACCCTAGCCATATTACCGGCAACGCAAGTATGGTGGCACAAGTAGCACAAAAGGCGATGAATATTGGTTTTGATGGTTTGATGATTGAAACACACATTCAACCTAAAGAAGCCTGGACCGATGCTGCGCAGCAAATCACCCCCGCAGAGCTGGATGCGCTTTTAAAAAATCTGATCATCCGCAAAGAGTCAGCGCCAGACGGAACAGGACTACTGGAGCTTGAATATCTCCGCCAGACAGCAGACAATATCGATGCAGAAATAATTGAATTGTTGGCCAGGAGGATGGAGATAAGCGGACAAATGGGCGTTATTAAAAGACAAAACAATATCACTGCCTATCAGCCTGAGCGATGGCGCGAAATCCTTGAAAGCCGGTGCCTGCAGGGCAGCCGGCAATCGCTCGACAAACAATATATTGCTGCCTTGTGGCAAATCATCCATGACGAGAGCATCAAAAAACAATTGGAACTACCGGTAAAAAAGAACAGCCAAAACCTTTAAATTTACAAACAGAAAACACAAACTCTTGGCACTTATTCAACACACAAATATCCAGGTTAGATTCGATCAGCAGGCTGAAAATTCTGCGTCTTATGTTTTTCCTTTTATAGAACAAACACATACCATCAATGCCGCAACAACGGTAATGGAAGTCGGCTGTTCTGAAGGTGGTGTTTTGTTACCTTTTTTGAAAAGAGGATCTCAGTGCCTGGGTGTTGACCTGTCCCCGGAACGAATCGAATCTTCAAAAGAACTTTTGAAAGAATATGTGGAAACCGGTCAGGCAACAATGATTTGCAAAAATATTTATGATGATGATTTTGTAGAAAAGTACGCGAATAGCTTTGACATTATTATTCTGAAAGATGTGATTGAGCATGTGCCGGAACAGCAAAAATTTATTCCTCACCTCACACGGTTTCTTCGCCCCGGCGGACAAATATTTTTTGGGTTTCCACCATGGTATATGCCTTTCGGCGGGCATCAGCAAGTATGCGCTAGCAAGCTGGCCAGCAAGCTTCCTTATTACCATATTTTGCCAAGGGGAATGTATATCGCTTTGTTGAAAATGATGGGCGAATCTCAAACAACAATTGATACACTGGTTGAAATATGGGACACCAGCATCACTATCGGCCAATTTAAACGTTACATCAAAGAGGCAGGCTTAAAAGTAGTGAACAAGCAACACTACCTGATAAACCCGATATATAAATATAAATTCGGGCTTGAACCTCGCAAACAGGCAGCATTTGTAGAACACATTCCCTATGTGCGTAATTTTTTAACTACCTGTGTGTACTACACCGTAAGTTTATAATATTTTTTTTGCGCCTTAATAAAATACCGGAATGTTGGAAGCACATTCCGGTATTTTTTTTTGCCATTACCTTTAGCTTATAAATATTGTGCTATGCAGAATACGTTTTCATCCTTCTATCATTTGCCTTTTGTCGAAATCGTATTAAGGGCATTAGCGGTGTATGTCTTCATGATTGTGGCGTTGAGAATTTTTGGCAAAAAAGAACTTGCTCAATTGTCTGTTATTGATTTAGTCTTTATTCTGCTCATCAGCAACGCAGTACAAAACGCAATGGTCGGACCGGATACAAGCCTTGAAGGAGGACTCCTTGCAGCTGCGGCCTTATTTGCTGCCAATTATACCCTTAAAAAATTATTGTACAAAAATGCCAGGCTTAGCCAGTTGTTGCAAGGTGAAGCTTTATTACTCATTTACAATGGTGAAATACAAATTCAAAACTGCGCCAAAGCAGAAATCACGACATCCGAATTGAATGCAGCGGTGCGCGAACACGGCGTCAATACCATAGCAGAAGTAGACATGGCAATGCTCGAAGTAGATGGAAATATCAGCATCGTAAGTAAGGATTTTCAAAAACGAAGCAAACAGCCAATAGTCAGAAAACACAAACTCAAAGGAAAAATTTCGAAACATTAAAGTAAAGTAATTTTCCTCAATCGGCTATATTTGCCTCCTGCAAAATACTATCCTGAGTTTCACCATTTCGACCGCACAACTTTTATGAATTACATTGGCAGCAAGTGGTCACTTTTATCTTTTTTAGAAAATTCCATTCTTGAAATTACTGATAAAGATTGTCATACTTTTTGTGATTTATTTGCCGGAACAGGTGCGGTTGGCAAACATTTTAAAGAAAGGGGATTTGAAGTAACGGCAAATGACATGCAGTACTACAGTTATGTTCTTAATCGTCATTATGTCGGAAATACGGACGTGCCTGCTTTCGAAAATTTATTGGGATTTTTACCGGAGATTGTAACGCTTAATGTTGATAAAAGAGCTGCTTTTGTCTGTCATTATTTGACATCCATACCGCCGGTCGAAGGCTTTATTTATAAAAATTATTGTCTTGGTGGCACAAAAGGAGAAGGTGCCGAGCGACTTTATTTTACTGATGAAAATGGAAAACAATGTGATGCTATCCGGCTTAAAATTGAAGAATGGTATAGTGAAAACCTGATTACTGAAAACGAATACTTCTTCCTCCTGGCTACGCTTATTGAGAATATTGACAAGCTTGCCAATACAGCATCTGTTTATGGGGCATATCTCAAAAAAATTAAAAAATCAGCTGCCGCTAAATTACAAATGACTCCTGCTATACTCATTCCAGGAAATCCGAATCAGCAGGTATTTTGCGAAGATGCCAATACTTTGATTTCAAAAATAAAAGGCGATATTTTATACCTTGACCCTCCTTATAACCATCGTCAGTATGCAGCCAATTATCATCTGCTGGAAACGATTGCAAAATATGATGCCCCCTTATTAAAAGGCAAAACCGGTTTACGCAATTACTCGGAACAAAAATCGGACTATTGCCTGAAAAGCAAGGTGAAAGAGAGTTTTGAGACTTTAATTCAAGATGCAGATTTCAAATACATTTTCCTTTCCTACAACAATGAAGGATTAATGTCACTGGAAGAAGTGAAAGAAATAATGAGCCAACGTGGCGAGTATGGACTCTTTACAAAAGAATACTCAAGGTTTAAAGCGGACAAAACAGAAAACCGTCAGCATAAAGCCAACAGCACTTTTGAATATCTTCATTATGTAAAAATTAAAGACTGATAGTTTTTTAATACAGCCAATAACTGATTAAATTTGGGGTGGCTATGAAAAGTATTCCTGTAAACAACCTGCCCAAAGGCGACAACGAATTGAAGGTGATTCCTTTGGGGGAATTTACACCTTATGATTTTCAAAAGCCGCACAGGCATTCTTATTTCGAATTTTTTATTTTCGAAAAAGGCGGTGGTTCTCATTTCATTGATTTCACAGAATTTCAGATCAATGATTGTTCTGTCCATATCGTTTTCCCACAGCAAATTCATCTGGTAAAAAGAACAGCAGCCTCAACCGGGAAAATCCTTTTGTGCAGCAAACATTTTATGAATATGCTGGGCGCTTTTTTCTTCCCGCAACTTGCACAAAACAATTACAACGCTCCTTGCCTTGAATTTGAAAAAGAAGAATTTTCTCTTTTGATGACAACAATCAATCATCTGCAGGAGGAATTGAAATCATCGGGAATGTTGTCTTACAGCCTGAGCCAGAATTACACTTCTATTTTTCTTTCCCATTGCATCCGGCACAAAACGGCAGCTTTGGTAGAAGAGCGTCACAACCCCAATTACAGCATTTACGATTGGGAAAATTACAAACGTTTTTCAGACCTCCTTGAAATGCATTTTCTTGAAAAAGCAAATGTTCAGGACTATGCCGGCGAATTGGCCATCAGTGCCAAAGTGTTGAACAATTGCCTTAAAAAAGTGATCGGCAAAACAGCTGTTGAATTGATTCAGGAAAGGACATTGATAGAAGCCAAACGTCTCCTGCTCAATTCTCAGGACAGCATAAAAGAAATTGCATTCAAACTGAATTTCAAAGACAGTTCCTATTTCACCCGTTTCTTTACCAAAAATGAAAGTCAGACACCCAAAGAGTTCAAGCAGTTTTGGGAAGAAAAATATTTATCCTGACCTTTATTCAGGAAACGAAAAAACGCCACTGATATCAGCGGCGTTTTTTTGATTAGACCGTTTTCCAGGAACTACTTTTATTCCTTGTGTGCTTCTACTACGCCTTCCAGAATACGATTGCACAACTCGTCAAGCTTTGCATTATCCAGAATGTGCTGCATTTGTTCTTTGTTTTTTATGTCACCTATTTCTATCAATGCAGCAGATGATATGTTCTCGCGCAACACGTAAAGATTCTTTTCCGAAAAATTCTTTTTTTGCTCCCATTCAGGGCGTGATGCACGTTTCAATATCGCGTAAGCAAGTCGTTTACTTTCTTCTGCTTTTGCATTTTTATCATTGATGGCAATGTCAAATGTGCCTTTACCATTTTCCTTTCCCGGCTCATCATCTACATGGATAGAGATGAAATCATCAGGATGCAATTGGTTTGAAGCGGCTACACGTTCGTCGAGGCTCAGAAATTTGTCTTCGCTTCTGGTCAGATAGGCTTCGATGTTGTAATTGGGGGCCAGGTCTTTTAATCGCATGGCGACCTTCAGGCTGAGATCTTTTTCCAGTAAACTTCCATATTGTCCACCGGCATCTGTTCCACCATGCCCGGCATCTACTAATAACACCAATTTCTTATCGGCCTTCATTACTGCACTTCCAGGTGCGGTTCGCGGGCTGAATGCGAAGAGTAAAATACTGCCTGCAAGCAATGGCAATATAGCTGCGCGTCTTAAAACAGAAGCCTTTATTATCTTGTTTTTTTGTAGCATAGTCAATCGTCTTTTTATGGGTGAAGAAAAAAATTGATGTTCCGGTGTTAAATACGTTGTGCTGAAATGAACCTGTAATAACATTTTCGCAAATACTGCTGTGTGGTCTTCCTGGCGCAGACCATTGTTGCTGTTTACAATAGCTTCCTCGTCTGCGATAAACTCGTGCACCATTCCCAACTCTTTCTGTATAAACCAGTAAAACGGGTTCATCCAAAAAATACAGCTCAGCAATTGGCTGACCAACTTATCAATGGTGTGTTTTTGTTTGATGTGGGTTAATTCATGTTGCAATATTATTTTGCCGGATGCTGATTCAGGAGAAAGGGTGTCTCTCCAATAGATTGTGTTCATAAACGAAAAGGGCGCGTTTGGGAGATTGGTGTGTACCATCCTGATTCCGTCAGCAAATGAATTAGGGTACTTTTTGCCCAAACGCAAAATCATGAAAACCCGGGTCAACATTGTGACGAGCAGACCTAAGCTTACGGTAATAGATATCCCAATAATGATTGCCTGCCAGTTAATCGTATTCGCCGTTTGATTTTGAGTGGCAGATGGTAAACTATCCGGTCCGTTAAGGGTGTGCAGCATTAGTCTTGCTGAATTAAATAGTACCGCTTGCGTCTCCATCACCGGCGACCAGTTAAAATCCAGTAAAGGAATTTGCAGGCTTGCATACAAAGTAAATAACAGGAAAAACCTGTTGTAGTTGTGCATACGCCTGTTCTTCAGGGCCAGAAAATACCATCCGGATAAGATACCGCTTATGGTGGTGCTTTTTAAGACAAAGAGGATTAGTTCCTGCATAAGTGCCGTTTTATTTCTTCTTTAATTGCTTCAGCAAAAGTTCCAGGTCCTGTACAGACAGTTGTTTCTCATCAACAAGAAAGGAAACAATGCTGCTGTAGGAGCCTTCGAAATAGCCCTTCGCCATATTGGTAAGTGAACCTTTAGAATAGGCCTGCCTGGACACGGCCGGAAAATACCGGTGAATCCTGCCGATTGGTTCTATCCGCACAAATTCCTTTTCTACCAGTGTTTTTAAAATAGTAGCAACGGTGTTTTTATGCGGCTGAGGTGTGGGCATATTGTCTACCACTTCCATCAATAAGCCACTTTCCAGTTTCCACAGCACCTTCATTACCTGTTCTTCTGCTCTTGTCAATGATTTCATTAAACTATAAATATAGTTCAAAGGTAAAACTATATTTATAGTTTGCAAATAAAAGTCAAACTATTTTCCAAATTATTTTTTACGGGAAGAGCTAGAGCCGCCAGGGCCAAAGGATACGTTCTGATGGAAGGTTGGAAATTAGAAATGAATTTTTACTGAAAGTACTACAGCCGTTATGCCACTTTACAGGATGTAGACAAAATATTGCATAACAAAAAAGCTCCACTATTTCTAGTGAAGCTTCTTGCGGACCGGACGGGACTCGAACCCGCGACCTCCGCCGTGACAGGGCGGCATTCTAACCAACTGAACTACCGATCCATTTCCCCGTTGGGGCTGCAAATATAGGGACTTATTTTTGAAAATTCCAAATCTCTTTAAAATTATTTTTTGAACTACATTTGTGCTCCATTTTAAAATGACAAATCTTATGCAGTTTCTGGATTTTGAAAAGCCGCTTGAAGAACTTTACCATCAATTGGATAAACTAAAAGAAACGGCTGAAAAAAATCAGTTGGACGTTAGTGCCACCATTTCAGAGTTAGAAAATTCTATCGAAACAACAAGGGCAAAAATATATGAAAACCTTACGCCCTGGCAGCGTGTTCAGCTGAGCCGCCATCCCGAAAGGCCTTATACTTTGTTCTATATTGACCAGATTTTTACCGAATTTACCGAATTATATGGCGATCGCCAGGTGAAAGACGACAAGGCTATGGTGGGCGGAATGGCAAAACTGGATGGAATGCCGGTAATGGTACTGGGCCAACAAAAAGGTACGAACACCAAAATGCGTCAGCTGCGCAATTTTGGCATGGCCAATCCGGAAGGGTATCGCAAGGCACTACGCCTGATGAAGATGGCCGAAAAGTTCAATCATCCTATTATTACCTTCATCGACACCCCTGGTGCTTTTCCCGGTTTGGAAGCAGAAGAACGCGGACAAGGGGAGGCAATTGCCAGAAACCTGTTTGAAATGACCAACCTGAAGGTTCCGGTTATTTGTGTAATTATTGGTGAAGGCGCGTCAGGCGGAGCTTTGGGCATTGGTATCGGCGACAAAGTTGCTATGTTGGAAAACACATGGTATACTGTTATCTCTCCCGAAAACTGTTCAACCATTCTTTGGCGCAGCTGGGATTTTAAAGTAAAAGCTGCAGAACAACTCAAGCTTACTTCTGAAGATATGCTGGGCTTCAACCTGGTGGACGATGTCATTAAAGAACCCGTTGGCGGCGCGCAAACCAAACCGGAAGAAATGGCGGTTATTTTAAAGGAATACCTGATCCAGTCGGTGCGCGAGCTTACCAAAATCGATGCAGAAAAACGTATTGACGATCGTATTGAGAAATTCTCTAAAATGGGTTTTTACGAAGAGAGCAAATAATTTTTAAGTACAATATCAACATATTCTAATGAGCATTTCGTTTCGCGGCACAGGTGTCGCTTTGGTTACCCCTTTCAATGCAGACCTTTCTGTAGATTATGTATCCCTCAGCAAACTGGTGGATCATGTGATTGATAACGGCGTAAATTACCTGGTGGCTTTGGGCACAACTGCCGAAACACCGACCCTTAACAACGACGAGAAGAAAAAAGTGTTGGCCCATATCGTGAAACACAATGCCGGCCGTGTGCCTGTGGTGTGTGGAATGGGTGGAAACAATACAGCAGAACTGGTAGAACAAATCAAATCTTATGATTTTACCGGTGTTTCCGGCCTGCTGAGTGTGTCGCCATATTACAACAAGCCAACACAGGAAGGTATTTACCAGCATTTCAAAGCGGTTGCGCAAGCCACTAAGCTGCCTATCATTTTATACAATGTTCCGGGACGTACGGCTGGCAACATTTTACCCGCCACTGCTGTCCGTCTGGCGAATGAATTCAGCCACATTGTAGCAATCAAAGAGGCGAGTGGGAATATGGTTCAGTTTATGGATTATGTACAGGCTGCTCCCGCTCATTTTCAGCTTTTGTCCGGCGACGACAACCTGGTCTTGCCACAAATAGCCGTTGGTTTTCACGGGGTGATTTCTGTTGCTGCCAATTGCTTCACGAAAGACTTTACCAATATGGTGAACGCCGCGCTGAACGGCGATTTTGCAACAAGCAAACAAATGCATTATAAATTACTGAAAGGAATCGACCTGCTTTTTGCTGAAGGAAATCCGGGAGGTGTAAAATGTGTTTTGAAGGAAATGAACATTTGCGGCGACACGCTTCGTTTGCCATTGGTGAATGTTTCTGAAAACACCAAAACCAACATTCAGGATTTTATGAAAACGCTTTAATCTGCTTTTGATTCTAAACAAAAAACCTCCGGAACTTTCCGGAGGTTTTTTTGCGTAAAATAGGATCTAATTCCAAATGCCGTTCATCTCTGTGAGCACAAGGGGTTTGCCATCGGTCACTACGATGGTGTGTTCGTGTTGCGCCATAAAGCCGCCCCTGTTGCCCACCATAGTCCAGCCGTCTTTCAGGGTTTCAGCGTAGGTGGAGTTGGTGGATATAAAGGTTTCTATTGCGACGACGGCGTTTTTCTTAAATCTGCTCAGGTTAAAACGGTCTCTGTAATTTGCAATTTCGTTTGGCTCTTCGTGCAAGCTTCTGCCAACACCGTGGCCGGTCAAGTTTTTGATTACTCTGTAACCTCTTTTCTTCGCTTCGGTTTCTATCAGATGGCCGATGTCGGCAATTTTTACACCGCCTTTAATATTGTTGATTGCTTTCAATAAAATCTCTCTCGATGCTTCCACCAGTTTTTGGTGTTGGTGGATATCTTTACCCAATACAAAGGAGCCTCCGTTGTCCGACCAAAATCCATCCAGTTCGGCCGACACATCAATGTTAATCAAATCGCCTTCCTGCAATATTCTTTTATCGGAGGGAATGCCATGACAAAATTCATTGTTCACGCTGATGCAGGTCCAGCCGGGGAAACCATAGGTGAGATACGGTGCCGATTTGGCTCCCAGTTCGTTCAGGATTTGTCCGCCGTAGTCGTCCAATTCTTTTGTAGACATACCAACTTGGGCATAGTTTCTCATTTCCTTCAGGGTATAGGCAACCGCTTCGCTTGCCTTTTTCATTCCAGCCAGTTCGGCCTCGTTTGTGATAGACATGGTTTCTTTTTTATGCTGTAAAGTTATTGTTTTAGGTACTTACGAAAAGTACTCGAATAGGTGTCACCAAATTTTATACTGCTAATAGTGTTCAGCTTAATTTTCTTCGGCTTTTTGTCCAGCTCTCCGTCAGGATTATAATTATGGATACTGACATTTTTGTCGGTTACCTTAGTTATTTCCCCTATCCAGAAGTCAAGGTTGTCTTTATTAACATTCTCTATGATAACATGCTGGTCATAATCCCTCAATGCTTTTAAAATATCGGCCCAATTGCTTAATGGCAAGGCTTTGTCAAAGCCATAAGCCGCATCCAGAATGCCTTCGGCTTTGAAAATTCTTTTCTGCGTGCGCTCATAGCTTGAGTGCCTGAGACTATCAAAATCGTTTAACTTTATGATCACATAGCCATTAAGGGTAAAGTCAAAGTCAAGTTGAATTAATAAAAACGCTTCCGACATGGCTAAAATGAAACCGGATAAATTCTCTTCTTTACCGCAAACGGTCCTGTATATTTTTACAAAGGATTTCTTATCAATACGCTTTTGTAGCATCCTGTTGTATTCTTTTATTTTTTGTTGTTTCGCCATTTTGAGTCGTTTTCTTATTTTCTTCTTTTAGACTAAACTTTTCCTTTGGGTCTTGTAATGTCACTTCATAAACTCAAGCTTCATCCAGGGTTCGGATGCCATTAAGGTGTTTATTTATTGCATTAATCTGCTTTTTAATTCCTTTGAAAACATTTCGTCTTCAAGAACAAAAGTAGCATCCTGGCAAAAAAGCGTTTTGCCAAGATATTGTTCATATCCGGACGTTTTAATCGTGGTAAATTCGGACCACTCCCTGTTTTCTTCCGAAAGGAATTCGCCACACAAAACATATAATTTTCCATTTTGCGGTGATGCAATAAAGCCAATTTTTACATTTCGGAAATCAATTGCCACAGGTGGCCGGTGATGACGAAAATCATCGGATGCTGAAGTAATTAAAAACTGAACAACAGAGTCCGGTATTGTCTCTGTTGCCGAAACAGAACTTTCGGTGCTTTTTGTTTTGCTCCCATTTTGGCAACTCACCGTTGCTGAAATCAGCAATAGAAAAGCAAATAATTGGAGCGTGGTTTTAAAAATTTGTTTGCTCATATAATGGATTAAAGGTTACATTTTTTCGTCTCTGGTTTAGGCTGCTTCCGGGACGTTCCGAACATCACTGGCAGTGGCTCACTTCTTAAATTCAAGCTTCATCCAGGGTTCCCAATCCTTGCCGTTTTTTGATTGTTCCCATTTCGCATGCATCGTGTTTCCATCTTTGCTGACGCTGAGTACAGATTTCATTTTGTTGTCTCCAAATTTCAGCACACCTGCTTTTTCCACAAATGCATACATCAATGTTTCTGCGCATTGGTTATCAAACGATTTCATGAAAAACGATTTGCGGCTTTCATCATAGCCGATGATCTCCACGGCTTCTGTTCTTTCCTTTCCCATAAAAACATCCACCCGATGAAGGATGAAACATCCGCCGGAAACCCACTCATAAGTATCCATGCCACTAATCTGCAGAGATGCATTTGAACCATCCTGCAAAACCTCACCTTGGGTGTGCCAGCTACCAATCAGAAATTCGAGTTTCTCCAGATGGCTGTCTGGTTTTGCGGGAGTAGTTTTTTGCTTTGCCATTCGGTTTGTTTTTCAGACTGTAATTTACGCCTCAGGCCTCATTCGTTTGTAATGCAATTGTGTTAAACCGGTGTCGAAAGATTTCGCGCTCACAAGTTGGAGTTGCTGTTCCGGCCGGCCGTCTTTAAAAAGTCTTGTCCCCGAACCTAACAAAACAGGTATAACTGAAATGGTGAGTTCATCTATCAGGTCATGCTGCAAAAGTTCGTTTATGACTTCTGCACCACCGTCACAGTAAATATTTTTGCCCGGTTCAGCTTTCAGGCGACCAAGCAGCTCTGTCAATGCTCCGGTGTAAAAGCTTGTTCTTCCTGCGGACGGTTTTTCCGTGCGGGTGATTACATAAACGTCTCTTTGCCCGTTGTCGTAATGCGCAGCGCCAATTTCTTTCAGTACATAATCGTAGGTTTTTCTGCCCAGAATGATGGTGTCGATGTTGGCCGTAAATGCTGCATAACCATAATCTTCGCCTTCTTTTTCAACCAGTTTCAGAAAGCTTAAATCATCGTTTGGCTTGGCAATGTAACCGTCCAGGCTGGTCGCTATGAAAAGTGCCAGTTTTCGCATATCGTTGGTTTTGGTTTGTATGAGTGTTTGATAAAATCTTTATGCAGACAAATTTACAAATTTTGCAGCGCTGCATGTGGATGAGTATGCTACCGAGAGCGGCAGAGATACAATATGATTTCATTACGTTGACAGAATTCGTAAGGCCTCTGTCGTTGAATTGACAAAGTTGATGTGTCTGCCTTTGTTGCTTTCATACATGAAATCATTCAAACTTTTGTTCCTGTATTTAGAGAAGTCGCCCACTATGGCCAAACGAACCCGGTAGGTAGAAAATTTTTGAAGAATTTCTCCTGCAATTCCATTTTTTAAATCGAAAAAATCCGGTGTGATGTTTTTTTCATGGATTACAATTCTGTCATAGTCCTGGTAGTACAGGTTTCCTAGTAAGTCCACTCCGTCTTCAGTTGTATTAATGATCGTTTCGTCGGAAATAACTTCGGCTATTTTTGTGTTGTTTATATGGTGTGCTTCTATTTTCATTTTTTCGTTTTTACGCCTTTGTTTTCTTACCAAAATTAAGAGGGCCTAATACGATGTGCATTTCCAGAATTTAAAATCTTTACTCAGCACTTCGCCGGCTTTGATGGTGACTACATAATTGAGTGCATGAACATCTTCCGGCATCACAACATACGTTTCCGGGCGCAGGGCCACGGCCAGTTTTCCGTTTGTCACTTTATCTTTTATGCTTCTTTTCCTGAGTGCTTCGAAATCGCCATTGCCAAGCTTGTCCAGTTCGGACTTTAGTATAAAATACATGTCGCCCTTATAGTACCAATACTGCTTGTCCGGGGCCTGGCCAACGAAGGGCATACAATCGCCCTCTCCATATTCTACCTTTCCTTTGATGCCGGTTTCAAAATTGGCTTTGTTGCAAGATGAAATAATCAGCAATACGACAACAGCAAGGAGGGAAATAATTTTGTTCGGTGTTTTCATATTTGATGGTTTTAGTTGTTAACGTGATTGGAGATAAAATAGTATTTCGTTTATCCGGCAACCCAATCAAGGGCAATCTTAACGCATACTTTGTCTGAATCAGAATTTACAGGGTGGGTGGATGGTCATGATTTTTGGTTTTAATCCTCTATCCATTGCCTCAATCCTGTATATCTTTTAATCCTCAAAATCCTGATTCAGACTAATACAAACTTTGAAGAGCTGCATGTGGATAAGTATGCTACGGATAACTGGGGACTCCTTTCGGAACACTATCAACGCTGCGCAGTGATAAATATTTGTATTGAATAAACAACCTTAACTTAAGCTTGTTTTTATCATTCCATTCATATTCTTTCTCCGTACGCATCCTGCCGTTTTTAAAATATTTATATTTGATCCTTGAAAAAATTTCAGACTCATTATTTTTACTGTATTCCTCAATCAGTTGCTTTCTGTTATTATACTTATAGAAGGTGTTATAGTTAGACGTAGTGCTATAGTCTCTGCTTACTTCATTCTTATATGCCGTCATTATTTTTTGTCCAGTCGAATCAAAAAAATCTTGAGAAATGTCATAGTACTCCAATTTTAAGCTATCCCCTTTTTTATAGTAATGCTTGAATATTTTGCCGTTTGGAATAGTTAGATAATCGTATTCTTTCATATACCAAATCTTAGTTGTGTCTTTTGCCTCCATTACCTTTTTACAAATTAATGAATCATTAATATCGTAGGTGAAATAAGTGGGGAAATTGAAAGGAAACATATGAGATCCGGGTCCTTGACTACATTCCGTTAAGCAATATTTTCTTACTAATTTTTTATTCTCATAAAAATATTCACTGACATCAGCTTTTTCAAAATCACAACTATAAATAAACTCCTTCTCTATTGACAACAAACCTTCTTTATTATATTCATAGACATTTGAATCTATTTTACTTATTGGCCTCCAAATCAAAGTTTCTTTGGTACGATAGGAACCTCTGGCATAAAATACTTTATTAGTAAGCCTGTTACTTGAGTCATAATAGTATTCAAAAACGTCTACATTCGGTTCTCCGCACTCTGCATCCATCGACACCTCTTTAATGAGATTTCCGTAAATATCGTAATACTTACCCTCCTTCTTTTTCCAAGCGAGCTTTCCATTAAAATAATGTGAGGTTTTAATTTTCTCAGAAATAATCTGGCCAAAAGTATTACCACTCAAAATTAAAAGAGTGATTGTTGTTATTAATGTTTTCATTCTGTATGTAGCTTAGCTCATCCTCGCACAAGTTACCAAAAAACCACCTCACCCTTCCCCCTGCTCATCCGCCAGTTTGTCCAGGGCGGCTATCTGCTCGGGGCTTAGTTTCTTTAGTTTTTCGTTCAGCTGATTAATGGATTTCATTTTGTGCAGCGGCAGCTGCCATCTGCGCCAAGCAAAAAGCGGAGGCTACTTGCCCCCGCTTCTTTCTTGGTTTTAATTATAGTAAAAATGGAGATAAGCCTCCGGCTGATTAGTTTCCACAGATTTTGGAAGCATAGATATTCAGCTGTTGGCTGCCCTTGTTGCTGGCCGAGTCTATCGAATGCACGATGTTTTCCACCCTGTAATATTTGGTGTCTTCATCGCCATAGGCTATGGTTTCACCGATTTTGGGGAGGATGAGAAAATCGATTTCTCTTGATTCTTCGATGTTGTTATCGAAGATTACTACTGTTGTGAACATAGCGTCATTTTTTTGGTGTAGTGCTAAATTAAAAATAGGATATAAAAATCGCTAATTTTATAACTTAAGGTTTTGTATAGGAAATGTCAATAAAGTGCCAATATAAATAATAAATACAATTCGCTGTATTAAAAATTTTTTTGTGGCGCTACTGTGACACTTGACTATAAAATTGCAGCAAAGGGATAATATGAATCGTCGTGCTTGTTACATTTACAAAGCCGATATTTCACTTTTCTTCAACATATGCTGTCCAGAAAACTAAATCTTTTATGAAAAAACAAATCGCGGGCCTTTGCCTTTTCTTGTTTGTGGCGCAGGGCGCAGGGGCACAGGGCAAATTGAACAAGGCGGACAGCCTCAGCCATGCCGGAGAGATAAAAGCGAGTATCGAAGAGCATAAGCGGGTGTTTCTGCAAGACTCGCTTGATTATCTGAACGTGTATAATATGGCTTGTCTTTTGTCTGTCGAAAGGCAGGCTGACAGCGCCTTCAAATACCTGTATTATTCAGCCCGGCTCAACTCCACCGAGCTGCCGCTTACAGACCCTGACTTTATTCCTCTCAAAGACGACAAGCGCTGGCCGGCATTTGAAGAATACCTGGTGAACCTTATTCAAACCAAATATGATCACCCCATTGCCGACGAAGCCTATGCCCGAAAACTGTGGCATATGCGCGCGCTGGACCAGGCCTATTATGCCGAAATTGGCTTGGCCGAAAGAAAAATCGGCCGGAACTCATCTGTAGTGTACGCGCTTTGGAAAATGAAAGAAGGCATAAACGAACAAAATCAGAAAGAACTGGAATCGCTGGTAGCGAAAAAAGGCTGGCCAAAAGTATCACAGGTGGGCAAGCATGCAGCGGGAACGGCCTTTCTTGTCATCCAGCATTCCGACCTGGAGAAGCAGAAAAAATATCTGCCTGTTATCAAAAAGCTGTGCGAAGAAAAAGAAGCAGATTGGGCAGCCTATGCCCTGATGTACGACCGCATCCAGGTAGACCAAAACAAACCCCAACGATATGGCTCGTAGGTGATTTTTAATAACAAAACCAACAAATATGAACTTGGCACACTGGAGGACGAAAGCAAAGTGGAAGAATGGCGCAAAGCCATCGGGATGCAGCCTTTGGCTGATTACCTGATGGGCTGGGATATTAAGTGGGAGCCCAAAACGAAACAATAATTTTTATACGATAATACGTCCGGTATGTCCTTTCTGAAAACCATTTTTCTTTCTTGTTTCCTGGCGCTTTTGCAGGG
>DLGS01000092.1:251-11235 GCA_002482815.1 Bacteroidetes bacterium UBA7688 | reverse complement strand
CAGTTAGTGTAGTGCTGGTTCCACCACATATTAATGAACCTGCAGAACTGATTGCTGTACCTCCGGTCGGCACACCAACACAAGGCGTGAATATTCTGAAATTCGGAATGGATGCCCCGCGTGCAGAAGCTGTCGGAGGGGATGCCGGATCCGGGTTTGTTCCGTCACTGCGATACATGATGGAGCGGAAAGTCGTAGAAGGGGTCGTGGTGGTGCTTTGCCATCCGGCCGTACAAGTGAAATCCGGTGTGTTTTCATCAATCGCTATGACAACATTACTAACGCCATCCCAGATAAAAGGGGTCGCAAGTGTAATATTATACCAACCTGTTGATACAGGATTAATTGTACCATCATAAACTTTGGTCATTCCCACAACAGGTAACCAGGCTGTAGTGGTACTAAAGTTGGTAGCCGAAGTATTGGCCATATAGATTATCCAGTCTTTCCATTTAGCCGAAGCTACGAATGTGGTGATATTATATTGAAGGTTGGCAATTGTTAAAGGCGAACCGGCTGTTGCTCCGGCAGCAATTAAATCGCTGGCATAATAAATAGTTTGAGAATAGTTATACCCCCAGCAGGAGTTGATGGGGTAAACTGTGGATGATGCAGTGCCTGAACCTACAGTCAGGACAGCTGCTTTTGTGTTTTTTGCTCCAAATAGAAGGACAAAAAAGACCAGTAATATACGAAGAGGAGATGAGTATTTCATAGTGTGCTGTTTTTAAATTCCAACATATTCAGAATATACGACAAAGGTAAGATCGCAGTATAATCTTTTTAGCAAATTATTTAATATTTTGCTTTTTAGTAACAAAATGAATATAAAATTTTTTTATTATAGTATTTATTTAAACTATAATTAGACTGTTTTACAATGTAGGAAAGAAGGAGGACGATTTGAGTGGAGCTTAAGTATTTACTTTAGCAGAATTTATATTTGAAAAATAATTAATACTATCTAGCAACGGACCGGTCATAAAAGTGGTAACGAGCGCCATGATGACCATAATGGCAAACAAGGATGGTGAAAGTATGCCCAAATCGTAACCTATGTTAAGCACAATCAGCTCCATCAGTCCACGGGTATTCATTAATGCTCCAATTGAAAAAGAATCTTTCCAGGTTTGTCCGGTTAGTTTTGCAGCAAAGGCACTTCCGCCAAATTTGCCCAAAACTGCAACAAAAATAATAAGCGCACAGGCGACCCACAGATGACCTTCGTTCAGCAATCCAATTTGAGTGCGAAGTCCGGTAAAAGCGAAAAATAAGGGTAGCAGGAAAGAAATGCTGACATCTTCCAGTTTTTCCATCAGCTTTTCTTTGACGCCTGTATCTCTTGGCATGATGACACCCGCAATAAAAGCGCCAAATAGGGCATGGATACCAATCACTTCGGTTGTATAGGCAGATATCAGTAAAACCAGGAAAGACATCACCACGGTAGTTTTGCTCAATGCGTCAGTTCCGGAATACGTTTTTCCGGTTTTTCTGATGAATGGTTTAATAACATAAAACATGATTAATACGAAAATCAAAGCAAGTAATACCGTTAGTAATGCGCTGATAATACTTCCTGCTTTTACAATTGCAATTACCACCGCAAGAATGCACCATGCTGTTACATCATCGAAAGCTGCACAGGCTATGGTGATAATACCAAGAGGAGTTTGGGTCAGACCCCGCTCCTGTAGTATTCTGGCCAGCACAGGAAAGGCAGTAATGCTTACGGCAATTCCCATAAATAATGAAAATGCAAGAAAGCTGACATTTGCGGGTGCAAATTCTTCATAGATAAAATAGGAAACCATCACGCCCAGAAAATAGGGGAATATTATACTGGCATGACTGATGAGCAATGCATTTTGCGCTTTTCCTTTAAGTTTATCAAGGTCCAGTTCCATCCCTATTATGAACATAAAAAATACAAGTCCGATTTGACTCAAAAATTGCAGATTATTCAGTGAAGCTTTCGGAAAAATAAAATCTGAAAATTCCGGAAAAATTAATCCCACAATTGAAGGACCTAAAAAAATTCCAGCCATCATTTCTCCGATAACAGAGGGTTGTCTGATTTTGCCCATCAGGCTTCCAAAAAGTTTTGAAACTGATAAAATGACAATAATCTGCAATAATAAAATGCCTAACGGGTTTTTTATGTTATGGAAATATTGTTGCCATATAGTTTCATTCTGTGGAACTTCAGCAGAGACTTTCGGTTTAATGATGGAAAGTTCATTTGTGATGAAGTGATTCTGACCAATAGGCTTTAATGTTTTTCCTGCATCAATAACAAACCAGATTAAGACTGCAAAAATGCCAATCAGCAGGATATAGATAAGTAGATTTTTCTTCATTTGATTCATTAAAATGTTCTTCGCACAAGGTCAATCGGTTCTTACAAATTGTCCTAAACTGCGAGCGTAAATTTCAGCGCTTCAAAGGTAATAAAACACCTGAAGTATTGTAAGTTTCTTTCATTAATTGAGTTCAATGATTTCGGTAATATTCAATTGTTCTATAAAATAATTATCATGAGAAACGACAAGTATAGTTCCTTCATAACTGCTGATTGCATTTGTTAGAATTGCTATATTTTCCAGGTCAAGGTTATTGGTTGGTTCATCCAGTATAATCATATCCGGCGCCTGTTTGCCGATGGTCAGGCAACAAAGAATTAATCTCATCTTTTCACCGCCGCTCAGGGAGTTGCAATGTTTGCGCCAATAAATTTTAGTGAATAAAAAACGGTTTAACCTGATTTTGATTTCGTGTTCCTCCAATCCATTTATGTTGAATTTTAGGGCTTGTTCATACACCGTCAACTGATTGTTGAGTAAGGAATAATCCTGATCTATATAGATGATTTTGTTGTTTGCACGGTAGACCTGACCCCATTTAGGTTCTGTTTCCCCAAGGATTATTTTGATCAGTGTTGTTTTGCCTGAACCATTGCTACCTTTTAACGCAATCCTGGCTCCGCTCATAATTGCCGGATTTATATCCTTTTCCCATATAGGAAGCTGGCTATAGCTGTGGTTGATATTTGTTGCCCTGAATAATATTTTTCCTTTATGTAGAATGGCTTTGTCAAACTCAAGCTTCATTTTATCCATCTCCGGAATTTGTGACCTCAACGCATTGAGGTCATCGTTGATTGCTCCGGTTTTTTCAGCATGAACATCTTTAATCCGGGAAGTACTTTTCTCAGCATTGTTTCTTAAGGTGTTTAAGGTAATGGTTGGCACGCCGGCTTTTATCTGCTTTTTCTTCCCGCGTGCATCTAGCTTTTGTTGCCTTTCAGCTGTTTCCCGTTCTGTCTCTTTTGCCTTGCGCAATAATTTTTCTTTGGCCTTTAGTTCCTGCTCCAGCGCGTTGGATTCAATTGCTTTTTGGGTGGAATAAAATTCATAATTTCCTCCATAAACTTTCAATCCTTTTTTACTTAATTCATACATTTCAGGCAGAAGTTGCAACAATTGTCTGTCATGGCTGACAACTATAATGGTGGCAGGATTTGAGGTGATCAACTCATATAATTGTTGTCTTGCATCAGCATCAAGATGATTACTGGGCTCGTCCAATAATATAATTTCAGGCTGGTGAATAAAAATTCCTGCCAGAAAAACTTTTGTCTTTTGTCCGCCACTGAGGTTTTTAAATGGCTTTGTAAGGTCTGTTTCATTAAGCTTCCAGTAGGAGAAGGCCTTCTGGCAGCGTTCTTCTATCGCCCAGTCTTCATTCAGCATTTCAAGATTCTCTTCTGATACATTACCATTTAGAATTGCCTGCAATGCATTTAGTTTATTGTCTATTCCTAAAGCTTCAGCAATTGTCTGTTCCGAAAACCCGTCAAAAAGTTGCGGAACATAGTAAGGCCTGGTCCTGGCTGTGATAATGCCACTTGCAGGGTTGAAAATACCGGCAATGATTTTAAGTAAGGTAGATTTTCCGGTACCGTTATTGCCGATTAAGGCAACTTTTTTTTGTTTGTCGAGAGAAAGATTAATGTCGCTGAAAAGCACATCTTTGTTGGGATGTGCATAGCTGATATTTTGTAGTAAAAGCATCATTTCTGCTTTAAAAAGTGAAATAATTACGGGTGCCACGAGGGCTTTCCGGATATTTTGTTTTTAAAGAAATGGTCTGTTACATGTTTTGTGCTGAATTGAAATGCAAACGTACAAGTTTAGATTATACGTTTGCGAAATTTTAGTAAATATTGTTATTCCTGTTTTTTTATTGTTTTCTGGCAGCCTTGTTCTGTTCTAGCTGACGATACACACCGTCCCACAGATTGATTCGTTTTTGCAAAGATTCAATCGTTGCCTGTTGTGCTTCTTCCCAGAATTGCTCATTGGTATCACATAGGTTAGCAGTCATTTGCAAAGCCAGATGACTGTGATGGTCGCCATCCACTTCGATATGTCTTTCAAGATAGTATTTGAAAGTAGAAATGCTGTCAGGAAAAGTTTTGTGGATATCATTAACCAGTGAAAGGAACATTCCCGGAATCAAATCTTCCCGTCCAAACGTAAAAATGGCTGCCTGTAAATAATCTTTTTTACTTTTGATAATTTTAAAGGTAAAATCTACAAACTCTTTCGCTTCTGCAGGTGTTTCTGAAATAGAAAATGCATTCCCGAAATCACCGGATTTTTTCAATTCCGTTATAAACCTTTCCATCTGAGCAGTGTTGGCACCGCATTGGTGCATCGCATCCAGATACAGTTCAAAATGACTTTTGCGTACACCTTTATTGTCTACATCTGATTCTTCTCCAACTACAATTTCATTGATTAAATGACGGGTATCTGCAGAGCCTTTCGGAAACCAGGGTACAGAAGTACAGGTCAGGTTATTTTGCAAAGCTTTCAACAGGGACATAAAATCCCATACTGCATACACATGATATTGCATAAACACCTTCAGGTCTTCCAGGTTGTTGATGGCGGAATATACTTTATGGTCAATGATTTGTTGTCTTAAAGGCTCAGTCGCAGTTCTGATTTTTTCTATTTGTTCGTTCATCTATTCGCTTGATTGTGCGCAAATGTAATGGCTGAGACAAAATTTAAACAATAGAAAAAAGTTATGCTGTATTGTTAAACCAGGAATTGCCAGAACCCGAATTTAATCAGACTTATATCTCAATTCTTGAAATGATATAACATTTTGTTGTGATAATGTAATGCCAACATGCCATGCCAATAGGATCTTTGCTATAGGATTTTCACACTTTTAATATTGTATTTTATGAATAGAGGAACTCTTATGCTTTTGCTGATTTGTTTGGCCAGCATTATTTCTTTCGCAAAAAGTGATACATTAATCAGAAAAAGTAACAATCAGATTACTTTTTCAAAAGATATTTTTCAAACACACAGTTCAGGAACTGTAGTAATAGATGAAGTGAATTATGGATTGCTGGCTGTAGAAAACAAGGAATCAAAATTTGTGTTCTGAAAACCAGCTAATAAAGAGAAAGGACGAAAAATTAATTTTCGTCCTTTTTGTTTAAATACGCTTTAAATCCGGGTTTAATCACCGTTTGTTGGTGCTGTCAAGTTTATGAATACTGCGGTTCATCGTATCAGCTAATGGATTTTTATTGTCACCTTGCCAGTGACGCCCGATGGTATCCATATCTTTCATCGCGCCTTTTTTGTTTTTCTTCTGTTTTTTTGAGCTGTCATTTTGGGCTATAGCACCTGTCCCCGCAAATAATATCGCTGCAAGTATTGCAATGGTTAGTTTTTTCATACAATTCTGGTTTGGTTAAATTCTTGTACAAAATTCCTTTGAAATACCTTTAAAGCCATTACAGGATTGGCTTTCACATTTACAGGATTTTAAGCGTTCTTTTAAAAAAACGTTAAGACCTACAGATAAAACCCTCCCGCTACTTCAATTCGTTGTCCGTTAATCCATCTGGCATCTTCGGTGCAAAGAAATGCTACTACACCTCCGATGTCATCCGGTAACCCTACACGGCCTAATGCAGTAAGGCCTGCCAGTTGAGCATTAATCTCCTTGTTGTCTCTTGTACGACCTCCTCCAAAATCTGTTTCGATAGCACCGGGTGCAACCACATTGGCGCCAATATTTCTACCTCCTAATTCTTTGGCCAGATAACGTGTGAATGACTCCACAGCGGCTTTCATAGAACCGTATGCAGATGAACCGGGAAATGAAAAACGGGCCAGACCTGATGAAATATTAATAATTCGCCCCCCGTTGTTGATAAAAGGCAATGTCTTTTGCGTCAGAAAGTAAACGCCTTTGTAATGAATGTTCAAAGCGGTATCAAATTGCTCTTCTGTCGTTTCAGCGAATGGAGCATACAATGCTGTGCCGGCATTATTGATCAGGAAATCGAAATTGGGCTTGCCGTATACTTCTTCAAGGTATTGGCTTACCTGTTGTACGAAATTGTCGAATGAGGAGATATTGCCCGCGTCCAGTTGGAAGGCTTTCGCTTTTTGCCCCATGGTCTGGATTTCTTCCACCACTTTTTCTGCTTCAATCAGATTGCTATTATAGGTAAGCACGACATCAATTCCTTTTTTGGCTAGCGCAATCGCCATGTTTTTTCCAAGGCCACGGCTGCCGCCGGTTACCAATGCAATTTTGTTTTCTTTCATGTCTGTATATTTTATACAGCAAAGATGACTATTCCTGCATTGCCTGCTTTGTAAGTATCAATCCATTGTTTGCAAAAATCAAATAATCAGCTTAAGAGCGAAAGCCAAGCGGTGAGAGTCCGGCCTGTTTTTTGAAGAAATTGGAAAAATGTGCTACTTCTTCGAAACCAAGGGCATAGGCTATTTCGGAAATATTCCATTCTGTTTGCTTCAGTAATATTTTAGCTTCCTGCGCAATACGGCTGGCTATAAAGTCGGTTGTTGTTTTCCCGGTTTGTTCTTTCAGTACTTTATTAAGATGATTGACATGAATGGCTAAACTTTCAGCGTAATCTTTTGCTGTTCGTAATTCCAATTGTTGTCCTGTAGAAGTGATGGGGAACTGGCGTTCCAGCAATTCGACAAACAAACCCAGCACTCTTGTTGTGGCATTATGTGGTGTATACAGGGCAATATCTGGTTGCAACTTCTGCCCATAATGAATCAACTCCAAAACATAATTACGCAGCAGGTCGTACTTGTAGACATAATCACCCGCCAGTTCCTGAAACATCTTGTCGTAAAGGGTTTCAAGCTCTGCAACCTGTGTTTCATTCAATTGAAAAACAGGGTAGCCACCTGCTTTGAATATGGGAAGCTTATCCAGCGCAACTCCATTCTGCGATGCTGTCAGAAATTCATGCGTAAAGATGCAGAAGTAGCCGGACTGCTTTTCATCCTGTGGTACATAATTGTACGGAACCTTTGGCGACGCAAACAACAAACCATTCTCTTTGATTTCAATCATTTTGTCAGCATACTCGGCTCGGTTGTGTCCTTTTATCAGGCTTATTTTATAATAAGTGCGTCTGTTGTAAGGCATCATTTTTGTTTCCTTCACTTTCTTTCTTACACTGGCCGTATTGAACACATTGAAATGGCCAATGTCTTTATTGATGCCTTCGGGTAAAATAGTGTTCAGCTGATTGTCATCAGTGAAACCCATGTCCCTGTAAAAATCCTGTAATGAAACAATTACTGACATTTGAAATGCTTTTGCGAAATTCAAATGTAAGAACTTGAATGTTTCAATGCTCAATTTTGATTTTAATCAATTCCATAATTGCTGCCGTGTTGGAATTGTCTTTCATGTCAATGCGGATTCCCCGGCCTTCGGCATATACCGTCGCCACGCTTAATTCTTCTTTGATAAATGCAGGTAAGTCAGTTTCCAAAATCCTATCCATAGCTTTCTGCCCGAAGACAAATGCAGTTTTGAAGAATTTGTCTCGTGGAAGCAGGTAAAGGATAATGCGTTTTTTGTCTTTTATCCGGAAGCTCCAGCCAAACTTTTCTCCTGAGAAATTCCATTCTTCCGTTGCAGCAGGATATTGCTCTTTTGTAAATTTTTGAAATTGTTTCCATATCAGGTAAGTATTGCCCAATGCGGATTTCAGGTCTTCTTCGCCCGGGGTTTGCTGCTTGTCTGTAAATACACTTTTCATCTGGTTTTGAAATTATAGTTTACCAGCCTTTATAAGCGCCGTAAATGAAAAAGGCATTGGAAATGACATAGGCAATAAAAAACACAACAGACATCTTTTTATCAAAGTGTCTCGCTTTAATGGCTTTGCCATTGGTAATCAATTTCAGGGAAAAGGCTGATGTCATGATTACCCCGAGAATGAATATGAGGGTTATACCGTGTAAGGTGTCTACCAAAGTGAACGAGCTCGACTCAGGTAATGCAGCATCAATAATATATTTATTACCTATCACGCCAAACAGTGCGCCCACGCTGAGTCCGAAGCGCGAATCGATGCTGTCGGTATGGATAAAAAAGCACATAAAGGAAATCAGAAAGGCCACATACATACCCAGAAACATTTTCCAGAATAAGCCTAATGCCGCCCGGCTCAGGATAATTTTAACTTTGAAATTGCTGTATTCTGTATGCGGTTCTGTCAGAGAGGCATCGCCAAATGTTGTTTCATAAACTTTTTTTCCGGTCGACATTTTAAGGCTGTCAATGTTCCAGCCCCGAAGCGTGAAACGGGCGTCATATTGCTTGCCAAAAGTATCAGCCACAAAAACCAATGATTTGGAATCGAATTGCGAATTCTCAATTGATAGCCGCAGCGTCTGATGGTCGAAAGGAAAATTGTTAATCGTCCATGTGTCTTTCATCACACATTGCAGTTTCATCAGGATATAAACTTCCCCATCTGTTGTATCCACTGTTGTAAAGGATTTGACCATGGTTTTGGCTTGCGGTATTTCCAGGTTGTCTGTAAAGTTGAAATCCTTGTTTTTATACTTCAGCCACAACCAGAAATTGGTGGTGTATTCCTTTTCCTTGAAATCGATGTTGTGAATGCTGGTGATGTAGATGCCTACACGCACAGTGTCAGGTGCTTGTTCCTGAGCCTTGCTGTTGGTAGTCAGCAGCAGACATTGCAGCAAAAGAAGGAATGGTAAAAATTTAGCGATGTTCAGTTTCATTCAAATAAAGATAATGAACTTACCGAATGCTAAAGCTCATTTTCTGTCAGGAGTAGTATTAAGATTACTTAATCTGCACCCACTATTTTACTCCGTCGTTCCAGCAAGACGGTATCCCTCCAGGTATCTTTCATTTTGCCGATGCGCTCCCTGTAGCCAATTACTGTTATCGGAAATATTGCTAAATCGTGCACAAATATTATAAAATTGGCCAACTGAAATATTCAATTGGCCAATCAAGCAATTCTAAAACCTGCAATAATTTGATTTAGCTAGAACCAAAAAGTTGTTTTAATACCTAAGGAACTTACATTGAAAGTAGTGAGCGTTACGGAACCATAATCATTTACATAAGTTTTGAAAGACGATTCAATGGATAGGATTTTCCTGTTTTTTGAAAAAACATTATACCCGACACTTATGAGTGGACCATAATTAAATCCCCCATCATAAATTCCTTCGGTATAAGATTTTGTTCCGTTTCCATAAGTAAGTATTTCAGTAGACGACTTCTTGAAGATACTCAAAACTTCAAAGCCTGCAGTACAGAAAAGTTTCCTGTTTTTGGAAGTAAAAGCTCCGGCTACCTGGAGAAAAATTTCCCTGTAGATGAATTTTGTCCCTATTCTTGATTCTGATATTTGTAATCCTGTAACAGAGTCGAAATCAGATTCAAATGCCAGGCCATTCAGTTTGACGCTATTTTGCTTTAAGCTGTAACCTAAACCACCCCGAATCGAAAATCTGCTGTTTATCAAGTAGTCACTTGTCAGACCAGAAGATAATCCAAAGGTCGGTTCTGATTTCTGATTTCTGATTTGCGTAGATGCTACTATTTATACTACTTAAAACTATTTCAGGAGCGATATGTAATCCTGCCGTAAATCTTTTAGACTTAGTAGTATGCTGCAAGGTATCCTGGGCATAGAGATTTAAAGGGAAAAGAAAAATCAATAGGTAAAATTTCATATGTTTTGAATAGCTAATTGAGTAAAAATGAGCAATAAATAGATTGGTATTACGGGAAGAGAATCAAGATTTTTAAGTATGAATTGAATATTCATTTTTCTCAAATATGATACCAGAATTTTTGAGCCAAAAACCCATAGAATCATTATTAATGTAATAAATATCTATTATGTTTTATAGATTCGTTTGCCGTTTTGCAAAACAATAATTTATCATAAAAAGAAACCGTCAGTATTCCTGAAATAATGAACACTTCACGATATGATTTTATAAAAATATATCTCAGTCAAGCTTTTACCCAACAAAAAAGCCGCTTCTTTCGAAACGGCTTTACTTTTTTAAAGGGATTTTTTATTCCATATCCTGCTCTCCGGCATTATCATCCAGGCTGATAATGTCGTGGTTGAGCCGTTCCAGTATTTCATTTGCAGATTCTTCAACCGGTATAGGCTGACTGATATTTTTGAGGTAGAGAACGGCGCCAAGACCATCTTCGCGGATGGCTACCAGTTCGTCTACATTGATATATACAAAATCGGTTCCTTCAGAAGTTAATTTTAAGAGTGTCATTTTTATAGTTTTTCTAAAGGTAAAAAATTTGCGGAATTGGTTTTGAGAATTTCGTGTTTTTTCCCCACTAATTCGTTCCTGAAAAAATCAAGAAGTATGACTATTTCCTGATTTCTTTTATCTGAAGTCTTTTGTCTGAAGTCTTTTGTCTGATATCTACTTCGCTACCTCAATTCTCACTTTCTTATTCTTGATTTTTTCATGCTTGATCAGCTCCAGGGCAGCTCCTAATTTGTTCTTCCGTATAGCTACAAATGAACTGAAATCTTTGACTTCTATCAGGCCGATATCTTCTTTTTTCAATTGGCCTTTTTGTG
>DLGS01000092.1:0-214 GCA_002482815.1 Bacteroidetes bacterium UBA7688 | reverse complement strand
CTTTGTTTACTTTGTCCTTTTTTCCTGCGGCAATAAACACCGTGCTCCATTTTGGTCGTTCGGGCAGGGGAGAAGATTCGGGTAAAATGATTTCTTCCACATCTGCGTCGATGTATTCCGGCATATGTTCTTCCGAAGATAGAATCAGGATGGCTGTTCCGCTGGCGTCCATACGGGCAGTACGTCCGTTCCGATGGGTGAAGATGTCTTCGGT
>DLGS01000161.1 GCA_002482815.1 Bacteroidetes bacterium UBA7688 | reverse complement strand
GCTTGTGTCTGTTTTGTTTTTAGTTGCTTTGGTGTAATACGTTTGCCTGTCAATAATCCCGCTTACTTTATCCCAGTTGCCTTTTTCGATAGCCAGGCAATAATCGCAATTATCGAGGCAAAAACCGGAAGGAGCAGCCTTGCCGGCTTTTCCTTTTTTATCAATTATTGTCACAGTTACATAATTGCTGTTTAATCTCCCTTCCGGCAGGTTGATTTTTTCAGCATCAAATGTTCTTTCTGTTTTAAAATCAGAAACGATATGATACACGTACTTGCTCATTGAATCTTCCCATGGTGAATACCAGACCAGTACTTCATATTTTCCGGGTGGCAAATCCGGCATCGGATGGTTGGCTTCAATATGTTTTTTATAATTTACCTTGTCGTTCAGAAATAAGGGAACGATAGTACTTTCTTTCGGTGCAAGCCTGTCAAACGTAGTAGAACCGAGCTTTTCGATGTTCATGTCTATTTTTTCCGATTCGTGGTAGACTTCGGTATAAAAGTTATCTTTTATACTAAAAAACGAAAAGTGTATCAGCTTGTGGCCTTTATTCTGGCTTCCCGGTATTAAGATTGAATGACTTTTTTCAGTTACGTTGCTCAGTGTCAGATTAAATTGAACAATGTCGTCTTTACAAAATTCGCTTTGAAGGCATTCGAGCTTTAGTGATAAGCCAATCTGATATAAATCTGCTTTGCTGTTTTTGGGAAGCAATAAAAGCAGCATTAAAATGGTTATTAAATGCAGTTTGTATTTCATTGTAAATTATTTGCCTGACTGATTAACGCAGAAAGCTCAAGCATTATTTCCCTGCCTTCATTTTTATTATACCAATGTTGCAGTTCTGTTTTCAGCGTTTCAAAATCTGCCTTGCGTTCCATCAAGTCATCATACAATACCTGACAGGCCGCCGGTCTTGGTCCCCACACAGCCAAATCCTTTCCTTCTTTATTTCGAATAATTAATTTGGGGATGGATTTGCTTTTCCCGTTTGTCAGGTAATCGTTTATCAGAAAAGGTTCGCTGTCGCGCAATTCGTAAGTAAGTGTAACGTTGCTATTCAATTTGGCAATCATTTCTATAAACGGAACAATATGGGCGGCATCCCCACACCAGGGTTCTGTAATTACAATCCAATGCTGAGCCGAGATTATTTTGGCTGCAGCCTCTTTTATTTCATCACTTAAAACTGCGGTTTTCAACCAACGGTTCATTCTGCTCCAGTTTAATTTGGTGTAATTGAAGTAGTCAGGATTGTCGTATGGAGCTGCAGGATTGTCGTTATTCAGAATGGATTGGAAATATTGCAGATAGGCTTCAAAAGTCATTTACGTTTCAGGTTTTTGAATTGTAAAGTACCGAAGGAATTCTCATTTTAAAAAAAGAAAAAGCCACAGTTTTTGCTGTAGCTTTTCATTGAAACATAAAAGGATTGAATTATTGTTTCAAAATTTTTGCCTGTCCCAGTTTGCCTTCTTCTGTCATGATTTCTACAAAATAAATACCGGCAGGGGCATCAAAGTTAATGGCAATGTTTTGCTGCGCGTTGAAATTATTGTTATAAACTGTTTGTCCCAACATATTTCTGATAGAAACATCCAGATTACTGTATGTTTTATTGAATTGAATATTTAAGGTTGCATTTGTTGGGTTAGGATAACAACGGAATAGCTTATTCCTGGAAAATTCATCAATACCTGTGGCGGTTACGTTCACGCAATCTGATGTTTCTTTGCAATGACCCTTCACGATCCTTACCCCATAATTGCCAGATTTGATAACAAAATAAGAAGCTGATGTTGCTCCGGGAATATTAATGCCGGTAGTGCAATCAAACCATTGATAAGAGGCGCCGGATTCGTCACAGGTCAGTATAGAACCAACTAAACTTATCGTTTTCTTTAATGTTATAACACATTGATTCATCTTATACATAAAGGCATCTTCACCAGCGGAAGAGGTTATTATAATACTGTCTGGACCCGGATTGAAATCAACGTCCAGTGAAAATTGTCCGGCAATAAATATATATCCGGGTTGATTAACAGTTATTGATTTGCAGCCGGTGGCTCCGGTTCCGCCAAAATTTTTCACCCAAATAAAATTCGCTGCGGAATCATATTTTGCTATGTAAGCGTTTCGTCCGCTGCCTTTAGGGGCAAGAGTATCCACATCGGTTCCAAAATTAAAATCCGTAGTCGCATCAAAATCTCCTGCTGTATAAATATTCGATTCAGCGTCAGTGGTAACAAAAGAACCTGTAAAAGATTTTTTCGGAAATTTTTTAGCCCAACCAAATCCACCTGTTTGTTTGAGTTTAAGCAGGAAATTACTTCCCACGATTCCTGCAGTTAAAGGATAAGAGCCTGCACCTGCATCAAAATCAATCGTGTTATAAAAATAGCCGGAACAATATATATTGTCTGCCTGATCTGTTGCCACTGAATAAGAAGCTTCATTCAGGGTACTACCCAATTGATTTGCCCAAAGCAAAGCTCCGGCAGTTGTATATTTTGCCACAAAAATATCATTGCCGCCAAGAGATGTACGTGCAGATAAAGG